>CAZJBZ010000032.1:0-18547 GCA_964543975.1 uncultured Spirochaetales bacterium | reverse complement strand
TCCTGCCGTTGAAAGGGGGTCCTGTCTGTGTGGCCCGCACGGTGATCTGATTGGGGGATAAACCGGTCACTTCCGTTACCGTCCGTTTTACATGATAGAGCCATTGAGTCGGACAAAAAAGTTCCAGACCGCCGGAGCCGACAGGAACACAGTACGCTCCCTGCGGATCAGTGGTATGACCATGGGTAGTGTCTGAAAAATATTCTCCTTCGACAACCTGAAAGGCTTGGTCGAAATAGGTTTGTGGAGCGCCCTTTTCTATCGTTCTGCGAGCGACAATCTGTTCTTCCCGGTATGGAAGGAACTCCTCCCGCGTAGAGGGTTTTATCTCGGCGTTGATGCCCGCGGCCAGCCTGTCGACAACGTTTTCTTCCCTGCCGTAAACAATCAACAGGGGCTGCCCGCGGTAGCGGACCTCTTGTTCGGCCAAAACCGGCATTGAGTGGTTAAAAACCTTTATATGGTTTTTTCCGGGGATATCGGAGGGTGAAATAATACCGCAATCGGTAGGCACGTGATCGGGCAGGTGAACAGCCGCGATCGTTCCACAGGGTTCCTGTGAACGGATAAACCGCGCGTGATACATCTCCGATGAACTGAACTCATCTATGTAAGAAACCCCGTCTCTTATCCCTTTCATCTTTTTCTCCGGTATGACCTGCCAATATCTCGTACGCTTTCAATAATATAGCTGATTTGCCCTTCTGTTAATCCGGGGTAGAGAGGAAGACTGAAACAGGTTGAATAACGACGAAAGGCGTTCGGAAAATCCTCGGGTTTTAAATTGTATCTTTTGGAGTAGTAGTCCATCATATGGAGCGGTATATAATGGACCGAAGTACCGATACCGAACTCCATCAGTTTTTCGACGAACCGGTCCCTGTCGATTGTCAATTTTTGAGGGTCCATACAGACGATGAAGAGGTGCCAAGCGTGGCCTTCACGGTCGCCGGGGCAGGTGAGAAAATCCAGGTCTGAGAACGCGGTCCTATAGGCCGCGGCGATTTTTTTTCTCTCTTTCAATAACCGTTCCGCCTTCTTTAGTTGTACCCTTCCGATTGCCGCCGCGATATCGGCCATGTTGTATTTGAAACCGGGGGCGACGATATCGTACTTCCAAGAAGTGTGGTCTTTTGCCTGATATCGGTCCCACACTTCACGATCGATTCCGTGAAGCCTCATAATCGATGCCCTCCGCGCTATCTCTTCATTGTCGGTCACCACCATTCCGCCCTCTCCCGTGGTAATCGGTTTTGTTGCGTAGAATGAGAAAACACCGGCATCGCCCAATGTTCCGGCGAACCCTGAATCGGTGGCCGATGGAAAGGCGTGGGCAGCGTCTTCCACCACGGAACAGGAATATGCGCGGGCGAGCTGTGTAATACGGTCCATTCGGCATACCGCTCCCCCAATATGGACGGGTATGATGGCTTTTATTTTTCCCGCCTTTTTCCGCGCTTCCAGTTGTTTCTCAATTTCATTCGGATCAATATTAAACGAATCGTTCTCGATATCGACAAAAAGAGGATGGGCGTCTAAATAGCGCGTTACTTCGGCGGTCGCGGTAAAGGTGTACGGGGTGGTTATAAGAAGGTCACCCGGTTGAATATTGAGAGCTTCCAGAGCGAGATGCAGCCCGGCGGTTGCCGAGTTGACAGCCAGGGCAAAGGAAGCACCTACGTACCGGGAGAACTCCTGTTCAAAAGCGTATGCCTCTTTCCCGGTTGTAAGCCAACCGCTGCGGAGCACCGAAAGAACTGCTTCTTCCTCCTCTGTGTCTATGGAAGGCAGAGCGAACGGAATGTAATTATCAATATTTCGGTTCATTTTCTATCAACGGCAGTGAAGGGATATATTCGTGAAGCAGTTCTCTAATAATCCGCCTCTTCCTAAAACAGTCGGGATTTTCTTTATCGAAAAAACAGACCGGACGTAGTCTTTCAATAATCGCCTCCAACGATTCGGGAGAGAGAAGGGCGGGACCGTTTTTCTTTACCAGTCTATTGATCCCGGGATGCTCGGTTTCTTTCAATACATCTCCCTTACTGAGTAACCGTTCTACCAACTTTTCTCCCGGCCGCAATCCCACATAGGTTATCGGGATGTCGTCGTACGGTTTAAATCCGTGGAATTTGATCATCTGTTCGGCTAATTCGCGGATGAGAATCGGTTCTCCCATGTCGAGGATGTACAGGTTGCCGCCTTGTCCTACACCTCCTGCTTTTAACACGAGGGACGCCGCTTCCGGAATGGTCATGAAAAACCGGCTGATGTCGGGGTGAGTCACGGTAACCGGGCCTCCCTTTAGTATCTGGTTCCTGAAGAGGGGAACGATACTTCCCCTGGAACCGAGAACATTCCCGAACCGCACCACAATAAAATCGTTATCGGTCTGTTTCGGATGAAGAACGATCTGTTCGGCCACAAATTTTGACGCTCCGTAGATGCTGCACGGTTCCACCGCCTTATCGGTGGAAATAAACACGAAACGTGAAGTGCCGGCAAGCAAAGCAGAGTCAACGAGATTTCGTGTGCCGAAGATGTTATTTTTAACCGCTTCAACCGGGTTTGCCTCCATCATGGGTACATGTTTGTAAGCGGCGCAATGAAAAACGACATCGGCTTTTAAACGATTCATAAGAAAGTTAACATACTCGCGGTCCTGCAGTTCGCCGATTACCGGTACTACCGTGGCCTTTTCTCCGACTCCCTCCTCCTGCAGCAGGCGAAGTTCTTTCTCTATCTCGTAGATGCTGTTTTCCCCGTGTCCGAAAAGGTAGAGCCGTTCCGCACCGCCTGAGAGCAGCTGGCGGGAGAGCTCACTGCCGATGCTCCCTCCCGCTCCGGTGATAACGACCCGTTTGCCCCGCAGATAACTGAGACTTTCACGCAGCGAAATCAAGACCGGATTGCGTCCTAAAAAGTCTTGAGCGTCCACCTCCCGGGTTTGGATAAAATGGGCGTCGCCGTCAACGATTTGCGATATCGTGGGTAGAATGCGAATTTTTAAGAATCCCGCGCGCTTGAGGATTGAGTAAATCTCGGAAACCGTTTTTCTGTCGATACTGGGAATTGCTATGAGCGCTTCGTCGGCAGGTTTTTCTCTAAGAATACGATAGGCGCTTTCAATTGGTCCGTAGACGGGGATACCGTCTAAAACGGTGCCGATTTTATTCGGATCATCATCGAGAAAAGCGACAACGGTACCCAACACTCCCTTTGCTTTCAGCTCCGAGGCTATGTTTCGGCCGGTAAATCCTGCTCCGATTACATAGATTTTCTTTTTTGTCATCTCTTGACTTCCATTTCCACCGGCTCCAATATTTCAAATCCGAAATCTATGAGAAACGACTCTTCATAGAGCGACAATTGTATCTTTGCCCGTTTTTTCCGTTTATCGACTTTTACGACTTTTCCCTCCAATCCTTTCATCGGTCCCTGAATGACCCGTATTTTCTTATTTTCGTCAAAATAGACCTCGGATTTCGATACGATTTCCCCAAATGATAAAAAATGCAAAAGCAGGTCTCTGTCAGGGCCGGAAAGCGGTTCTATATGCTGTTTATCCTTTAAGAAGCGGAAAAAACCGTCGATTCGCTTTAACACCCAATAGACATCGGGATTTAGCTCTTCGGTTTCCATGAAAATGTAGCCGGGGAATATGGGCGCGAGCGTCTCTTTCAGTTTTCCTCTGCGTCGTATGGTAAGTTGTCGCCTCGGCCAGATAAGCCGGCCTTCCGATGGAGGAAATAGATCCGATGCGTCCAGCATATAGCGGGCAATTTTCAAATATTTATTTTCACTGCGGGTTTTAATCTGTATCGCGTAATATTTCATATCGGTTCGGCCGAAAAGCCTCTTGTAAAATATAGATAAGGTACACTCTCAAGAGATAAAATAACACGGAAAGAGTATACCTTCAACTATCCGGTACCGGCAATCCGGCACGTCCATGACCGGCAATTCGAATTTCAATCTCCTGTCTAAAAGGTCCTTATCCGGTCCTCTCTTTTCGCCGAAGATAATGAAGAGGTGGAATGTATATGAAAAAATTGCTGCTCTGTTCTCTGTTGCTGCTCTGTGCTGCCTTCGTTTTTTGTGAAACTGTTATGGTGTATGTGTTTTGCAATGACGAGGTTTCCGACGCGGATGAACAGCGGAACCGGCTGGCTGTGGTGCTGGAGGGCGGTGTTATGGATGAGTTTTTTGAGAACGGACATATTGTCTTCGATATGGGGAATGAGAAAAACGGAGATTCGAGATTTTCCATTGATCACGATACGTTCCCGCTCTATTTGGCCGAATCCGGCGGGGCTTCCTTTCTTCTGCGGGTTTCCGTCCGTTTTTCTGAAGAACCATTACATGAAGATGGAGTACGATGGTCACCGAAATCGGCTGAGTATGATTTTTGGCAGGTCAACGATGCACAGGTCCTGAAAAAAGGAACTATTCCGGCAGTTCAAATAGAAGATGAAAGTGGTCCGCCCGAAAAAACAAGTTTCAATTTAGGAAAAGCGGTAGCACAGGAGGCTTTAGGGGTCTTGAAATGGTGAAGAAAGAATCGGATTGTCGTTTTCGCGATTTTTTCCGAAATTTAGTAAAGAGAGGTGGTCGGTGCATCTACCTGGTTAATCAGTTTTGATAAAGGTTATGAGGTTAGATATATGACACGAAAAACAGTTTTTCTCTTATTCATATTAGTAACAACCGGAATGGCATTGTACGGTTCATCCGTCTGGGAAGGCAACGCTTCCATGAGCCGTTTCGGCGAATTTCCCAATAAGGGGTATTATGCCGCTTCAAACTCTTTTGAACGTAATACCATTATAGAAGTTGAAAATTTAGAGAACGGTAAAAAGACGACCGTTATTGTGGCTGATCGGTTGGAATCGGGGGGGCTTTTTCTCCTGCTTTCACGAGAGGCGGCGGAAGATCTTGGTATTCAACAGGATGAACTGGCACGTGTAAGGGTTTCGATTGCTCGATCGGAAGGTACCGATATCGTTGTTACCGCCGATGATCGACCCTTCAATGCTGATCCGGATATCAATCCTTCCGCGGAACTCGAAGAGTATGAAGAGACGGAAGTAACGGATGTGGGCGATACCGTCGAAGAGCTGCCGGAGTACACGGCCGCTGATGAACCGGAAGCGGTTGAGGGGCCGGAGGCGGGACCGGTAGTGACGGAACTGTCCGAAGGACCCGAAGCGTCTTCCGATATAATCGAAGTTATTATCGAGGTCCCGGAGGTAGAAGAGGAGCCTGAAAAGGAAGAAGAGGTGCTTCTCGGAGCATCGGACCTGCGGGAGAATCCCGAAACGGGAGAGTTTGTCTTGTCACCGAGGGACATTCCTGAAGAACCGGAACAATACGCCGCTGGGGCGGGTCCCGAAGCCCCGGTAAAGCCCGAAGTGGATGAACTTCCGGAAAAACCCGGACCGGGTCCTACGGTGACAGCCGATATCGCTTCTCTGAGAGAACCGGAAGTCCCCGAAGAAGAGAAACCTGAAATAGAAGAGGTGGGACCTTCTCCCGAAGAAGAGGAAGTCGTTATCGCGGCAGCCGACATACCGAGCGGGCCCGAACCAACCGATGAAGTGGAGGCCCCCGAGCCTGAAAAACCGACTGAAGGGCCGGGCGGACCGGAACCCGCAGAAACGGATGAAGCTCCGGTAACCGGACCCGGACCTCTTCCGGAGGATGCGGAGATCGTGTTACTACCTGCCGGACCGAAACCTCCGGAGAAGGTCCCGTCCGAGGAGAGGGGACCGGCGGTTTCGGAGGAAGAAATACCGGCGCCGAAGGGACCGGAAACAAAGGAACCGAGTAAGCCGGAAGAGCCTGCGACAATTACTGAAGAAGAGATAAGAGAGAGATTTCGTACGACCGGTAACCTGCTGAAAGACTCCTACTATGTTCAGTTAGGAGCATTTTCCGAGCCGGGCGGCGTTTCCTACCTGCTTGAAGATTTTTCTTCGAATTATCCGGTGACCGTCTACAAATCTCCTGTGCCCGCGGAAACAAAATACAGAGTTTTGGTCGGCCCGCTTAATCAGGATGAAAGCGGAAGCGTTCTTTTTACGGTCCGCTCGAAAGGATTTGGTGACGCCTTTATCCGCAAGGGAGAATAGATGAAGGCGGCAGAGCAGGCCGGTGAAATAGCCGAGTTATCGGAAAAACTTCGCCGTTATCAGTACGAATACTTTGTTCTGCAACAACCGAGCGTATCCGATAGGGAGTACGATCGTCTGTTTGACCGTTTACGGGAACTGGAGCGGCAATTTCCCGACCGTAAACAGCCCGATTCGCCGA
Source organism: uncultured Spirochaetales bacterium (assembly GCA_964543975.1). Taxonomy (GTDB): domain Bacteria; phylum Spirochaetota; class Spirochaetia; order SPDA01; family CAZJBZ01; genus CAZJBZ01. The sequence goes on along the minus strand of CAZJBZ010000032.1, from coordinate 12,235 downwards.
CTTCCCGCGTCGGTTCCGATCTAACGGAAGAATTGCCCGAAGTGGAGCATACCATTCCGGTATTAAGTTTGGATAAGGCCTATTCCGGTGATGAGATTGTCGCGTGGACAAAGAAAACGGCAAAGGCGGTTAATCGCGGACTCTCTTTTATTGTTGAGGAGAAGATAGACGGCGTTTCCATTGTACTCTACTACGAAGACGGAATGCTGATGAGTGCCGTTACTCGGGGAAACGGATACGTCGGAAACGATGTCACCGCGAATGTCAAAACCATCGGTTCCGTCCCTCTGCGGCTGCCTGAACCGGTGACCGTTGCCGTTCGAGGTGAGATATACCTGCCGTTGGACCGATTCGCGCAAATCAACAGCACCATGGACACCCCCTATGCCAATCCCCGAAATCTCGCGGCAGGTACGCTTCGAAGGCTGAAAAGCGCCGATGTCGCTGCGGTGCCTTTAGAAATATTCGTCTATGAAGGATTTTTTGAACAGGCCCTTCCCGCCCATTCAGCGGTGTTAAGACGGTTGGAAAAACTTCAATTCAGGGTAAATAACCGCGTCGGCTTCTTTCTCGAAGATACCGCAGGTGATGATCGGGGCACCACTGTGAATGCCGCTGCCAAAGGTTTTAACCCACATTCCGAATGGGTTACGGGGAACCTCGACTCATTGGCTGCTTTTATCGAAAAAGAGACGGCTGAGAGAGACGGCCTGGATTATGAAATCGACGGTCTGGTCGTTAAAGTAAATGAGATACAGGCCCGGGACCGGTTGGGGTACACCGGCCACCACCCAAAATGGGCAATCGCGTATAAATTCGAGGCCCCTGAAGCAACCTCAACAGTCAAAACGATAGAAGTGCAGGTCGGACGGACAGGCCGTGTCACTCCTGTCGCCCGGTTGGGACCGGTCGTTGTAGGCGGTTCGACCGTTTCCAACGCGACCCTGCACAATCAAGATTATATAGAATTGTTGGAACTCGCGATCGGCGACACCGTCGCCATCTCTAAACGGGGAGATGTTATCCCGGCAGTTGAACGTGTGGTGGAGAAGAACGACCGGAACGCTACAACGTGGACCATGCCCGGGTCGTGTCCCGAGTGCGAAACATCCTTGGTAAAAAGAGGAGCGCACCATTTTTGTCCCAATCGACAATGCCCGGCCCAGGTCAGGGGACGGATCTATTTTTTTGTCGGAAAGGGACAGATGGACATTGAAAATTTGGGCCCCGAGACGGTACGTTTCCTGATCGATAAGGGGCTGATTTCCGATATCGAAGATATTTACACCTGCGATTATGATTCTTTAGCCCAATACGGTGGATTTGGAGAGAAAAAGATAGCGCTTATAAAACAGGGAGTGGAAGAGAGTAAGACGAGACCGTTCCAGGTTGTCCTCCGGTCGTTAGGAATACCCGAGTTGGGTCCGAATGTTGCCGAGCTGCTTATCCGGGCCGGCTACCGTGATATTGATTCGCTTTTTAAAGTGGCCGATGAAAATGGAATTGATGATTTGACGGCGATCCAAGGGATCGGTGAAAAGACCGCCGCGACCATAATCGGTGAACTTACCGATCCTAAGCTGAGGTCTCAAATCCGGTCATTGAGAAAGCAGGGCCTCCGCTTTTCCGTCACCGGTGACGAGGGACGGGAGGACGGGACGAGTGAACAGTGGAGAACGTTCGAAGGACAGACCTGGTGTGTCACAGGCAGTTTCGACCGATTTCAACCCCGATCGAAGGCGATGGAGGAAGTTAAGGCGAGAGGCGGAACAGTTGTTTCTCAGGTAACCGGGAAGACGACCCATCTGCTGGCGGGAAAGAACCCGGGAAGTAAATTGAAAAAGGCGCGGGAAAAAGGCGCTGAGATTATCGATGAATCTTCTTTTTTGGAGCTTTTGGGATGGAAATGAAAAATCATGTCGATATTGAAGAAGAGTTTAAACGGTTATGGGACAGAATCCAACCATATACCATGACCTCCCTTGAACGGGGGTATGCCCTCTATAAGGGAGTGCAGTATGTATCACGTTCCCGGATAGAGGGGGCAATGGTTGAATGCGGAGTGTGGAAAGGCGGTTCGTGCATGATAATCGCCGAAACACTGAGCGGTTTGGAAGATACCGAGAGAGAACTCTATCTGTATGATACGTACGAGGGCATGCCCCGGCCTTCGGAACACGACAAAATTGCTTACAGCGGTCAACCGGTCTTGAAAAGATGGGAAAACAACGACTTCGGTTCGTGGGCAGTGAGCGTGGATGAGGTACGCGACAATGTGGCAAAAACCGATTATCCGGAGCAGAAGTTCCGTCTTATTAAAGGGGATGTCAAGGAAACTTTCAAAACCACCCTGCCTGCGAGCATTTCTCTTCTCCGGTTGGATACCGACTGGTATGAGTCGACTTTAGAAGAACTGGTCGTGCTCTATCCCCTTCTTGTACCCGGCGGTGTGCTCATTATCGACGACTACGGCCATTTTGCAGGGGCAAAAAAAGCCGTGGATGATTATTTTCGCACCGTGGATGTGCCCATCCTTCTTAACCGAATAGATTATACAGGCAGAATCGGTGTGAAAAGAGGGTAGCGTTTGCGGGCATTCCTTGGTTGTCTCAGTGGACGGATCAACGTCTGGGGCGAAGGTAACTACGAAAAGAGGATTTTACGTTCAGTCGGGTCAGCTTGTCGATCACCTGTTCAATAGTAATTCTGTACTGTTTATACGTAATGTGCAGACGCTCATGGAGAATGATCTCTTCCTGTACCCTTTGCGCTTTTTTTCCCGAGAGTAGTGAGTAGATGTACAGACGGTCATGTTCGGGAAGATACATCAGGCTTAACGCGATTTCTCTGTCCGTTGTCCCTAACAGACGATTTTGGGCAGTCTGTCGGGGTAATTTCTTTATGATTCCGATTAATCGTTCGTGCGGTGCTTTGTTCATCATTAAAGTCTCAATTTATAAACTCGATTCCAACCCCGGCCATGATGTAGTAACCTTGGTAAGGATCAAGAGGGCCGGCAGCCTCGGTCGGGGCAAACTCTCCCGCGATTGCTGCCGTCAGCCCCATTTGTGTATGAGGGATGATCCAGTGAAGCTCCCAACCCACTGAAAAAGGGTATTGAATGGAAAAACCGCGGGTAAATGATGTGGTACGTATTGCGCCCGAAATGCCGGTTGTCAATAATCGGAAGTCGAAGAGGAAGCCCACCCTTCCGTACGACCACACGGCGAATGTCTCCTCCGAAGGAACGTTATATGAGATTTCGGTTGATGAAAGGACGATTTCCGGCACCGCGACGACATGGAACAGTCCGAAAACGGCTTGAAATGGGAGACCCACACCGAAACCGGTGGTATTTGTCAGCGTATCCACCGTTAAGCCGGACGCATAGGTGCCTTTCGCGGTAACGGCCAGGCCTATCCTGTTCTTTCCGAGAGTTGACAGGAACCGATATTTTCCGGAGACACCGACTATATAAGGGACTGTTGTTTGAGTCGAGAAGATGGCCGACGCTTGAGCGGTCAGTTCCAAATTTTTGATTAGACCGTAACGAAACCCGATTTGGGTTGGAAACCATGCGGTGATGGCCTCGTCTATTTTTTCCAGATGTCCGAGAAAGAGTCCGGTAAGCTGGAACGTCCCCTGAGGAAGAATTTCCGCGGTAGGAGCGTAGAGAAGCCCGGAATTCCCGTTCCAAAGCGAGCGGAAGGTAATAATCGTCGTTCGATCTACGGTAATTGTCAACTCTTCGGTTATCTCTTTCCTCGAATCTGCCGATTTGGCGGAAAGTACCGCTCTGTATTCACCGTCGGGGACCGGTTCGCCGCGGCGGTCTGTTCCGTCCCATCGAAACGACTGTTCCCAGGTCGTAAAGGAGGGAAACGTAACGGAGGTTACCTCCTCCCCGTTCGAATTATAGATGTGGAGTGATCCTTCACCGTAATCGGTAACTGAAAATGATAGTTTCGTTGTTCCTAAATTGCCCGGATTTTCGGGATTGAACCGGCTTGGCGTCACCTCAGGGTCATCTATTTCAAAAGGAGCGGGCTGCAATTCCACCGAAAGCTCGGTCAAATTGCCTTCAGTAATGGTCACCTCGTTTTGATACGGTCTGTATCCGAAACGCTCCACCTTTACACGATACTCGCCCACCTGCAGCTCAAGAAAAGCTCTTCCGGGTCCGGAACCGCTGCTTTCCGTATCGTCTATGATAGATCCGTCCAAATAAACCGAGGCCTCTTCAGGGGACACAACAAGTTTGAGGAAACCGGTCAGCTGTTCTAATTGATAGACCAGCTCCAAATGAGATTCTCCGTCAAAGGTTATCCACCGTGAGACGGTTTTATAGCCGTCTTTTTGCAGTTCTATCGAATATTCGCCCGCTTTTATCGAATCGAGATGGAGCGGCGTCTCTCCACGGTAAAAACCGTTGATATAGACGTCCGCATCGGCGGGAAGAGTGTCGATGGTTATGCCCGCCGTTTCCTCATCCGTCGGTTCTTCCTGCGTATCGTCATCAGAGAATTCAGCCTCCGGCTGCTCCTCATGGGAGGCCATCTCTTTGAAGAGCGACCCGCCGGATGTCGCGCATCCGGCTATAAAAAGAGAGAGAATCAGCAGTGCCGGATAGTAGAGAGCGATGGACCGTTTCATCGTTTTTCTAGTATAGCATATGAGAAATAATCATCCTACTCCACCTAAGCCTCGGTACGAGCAATCACCTCAGCGCAGGTGATGATTATCGGCGCTTAAAAATCCGGCAAAGAAGTCGGAGTAAGGTTCCGATAATGAGAATGATGAGAGAAGGAAATATCGGAAACCATCATTTTGAAAGAGGCCCTACCAGTATGAACAAACGAACAATTCTGCTTCTTTGTGCTCTCTTCTTATTTCTTATTATCTGCATCAATCTCTTTGGTCAGGATGAGGCGGGCGTGAACGGAGATGCTCCCGAAACTCAGCCTCTGCCGAGGGGTTTTCGGAACCTGACCCTGGGCATGGAGATTGACGCGGCAAAAGAAGCGTTGAAGAAAGACGGATACTTTCACTATAGAGGAGACCCCGATGTAACGATGCTTCCTCGACCGAACTATTCGGTGATCGAAAGCGACGGGGTGACGTTTATCGACCGGGGTTTCTTTCAGTTTCACGAAAAGAACTTGTACATTATCATCCTTCTTCTGAATGATGAAAAAGTCGATTACTATTCACTGTACACCACGTTACGGGATAAATACGGAGAACCCGACTATCTTGATCCTAAGCAGATGGTATGGGAAAATGAACTGACGAGAATGGCACTCGAACGGCCGTTACAGATTAAATATATCGATCGGGATGTCTTTGAACAGTTGCAGAAAGAGGGTAGAGCGGAAGAATCGATGGAACGAATGATGCAAGACAGCTTTTTAGAGGAGTTTTAGGAGTGAGTGGGAGACCGGTTTTTATCATTCCTTTCCTGTTTCTTTCTCTTCTCGGCTGCGGAAACAATCCGGAGAAGATGACCCTCGATGTAAACGGTCACCGCTTGACGGTTGAGGTGGCTCGTACGACCGAACAGAAACGGAGCGGCCTCATGTATAGGAAAACTCTGCCTGACGATCACGGGATGCTCTTCGTCTACGACGGGGACCGGAAGTTGTCCTTTTGGATGAAAAACACCCTTGTACCGCTTTCGTTGGCCTTTATAGCGAAGGACGGCACCATTAAAGAGATCCACCACATGACTCCCGAATCGGAAAAAATAGTGGAGTCCAACCACTCGGTCCGCTACGCTTTAGAGGTGAATCAGGGCTATTTTAAAGAAAAGGGCGTTGGGGTAGGGGACACTATTACGATTCCTCGGAAAGTTCCGGAAAAAGCTCCAGATTAGGTTCATCTTCGGCACTCTCCGGTTGATTTACTAAAATCTCAATTTTGCGTTCAATTTTAGAGAGGTCTTTCTCCAGTCCGCGCGCGAGTTTTATTCCCTCTTCAAACATTTTGACGGCATCTTCGAGGGGTACGTTTCCTTCATTGATTTTTTCAGACAACTCTTCCAGTCGCGCAAGGCGCTGTTCAAAGTTTTTCATTGTTCGTCTCCTTATGCTTTCGGGTCTTCCACGTTGTCGACACGGGCTGTCAGCCGGCTTTGTTCAAAGGTAACATCAATAGTTTTCCCCGGAAAGGTCAGGCCGGCGGAAGAGATCAGCAATCCCGTTTGGGTGTCGGTCACGACGGCGTACCCTTTCCTCAGAATTTGTTGTGGTGAGTTTGCCTCCAACCTATTCGATAAAAGCTCAACCCGATGTTTTTTGTTGGTGAGCACCGTCGTTACGCGGTTGAGAAGCATCTCTTTCGCGTCGTCCAGCCTGACCATGAGAGGTTGATAGATAAATTGAAAATGACGCTGAAGCTGTTCGGTCCTAAACTGATTTAAAAGGAGAGAAACACGTTCGCGTTTTTGTTCGACGGTCCGGACAAGGTTGTTCTTCAATTCACCTACTCTGCCGAACAGCTCCTCTCTGCTTGTGGTAACAATTTCCGCCGCCGCCGAGGGAGTGGGGGCCCGTACATCGGCCGCTAAGTCGCTTAATGATATATCGATCTCATGACCTACGGCTGAGATGACCGGTATCTCGGAGTCGGCTATCGCCCGGACCACCTCTTCGTCCGAGAAGGGAAGTAAATCTTCCAGGGATCCCCCGCCTCTGCCGACGATGAGTACCTCTCCCAATGTGTGAATGTTTGCAGTCCGTATCCTGCCCGCGATTTTAGAAGCCGCTTCTTCACCCTGAACAGGGGCGGGGAGGATGACTAAATTGAGGCCGGAACTGCGTCTGCGGAGTACCCGGAGAATGTCTCGTAAAGCCGCTCCGGTGGGGGATGTAATAACGGCCACTTTCGAGGGAAACAGGGGAAGCGGTTTTTTCCGATCCTCCGCGAACAGGCCTTCCTCGGCCAGACGTTTCTTTCTCTCCTCGAGCATTGCAAGGATATTGCCTTCTCCCACAGGCTGCATCGATTCGCAGATGATCTGGTAACTCCCCCGCTTCGGATAGACGGAGATATTCCCTTCTACGATTACCGTCTTCCCGTCCGCGGGTTCAAAGGTAAGCCCGCCGATTCTGTTTCGGAACATAACCGCGGAGATAATCGCGTTGTCGTCTTTGAGGGTGAAGTAGAGATGGCCGGTGGATGAGGGCCTATAGTTGGATATTTCACCTTCCACTTTGACCGTACCGAAACCGCGTTCCAACAGCCCCTTAATGCGGAAGGTTATTTCACTGACCGAATAACATGTTTTGTCCGTATTTTCTATCACCCCACCACTATAACAACTGAACGCGAGTAAGGGCAATATTGAAAACATTATGGGTTGAAACCTCTTCATGAAATGTCGATACTAACCATATGGGAAACATAGCAGTAGTCAATGCAGTCGGTTTGGGTCCTTACGCCTTAAAACGACTCCCCGACGGAGGCGTCTGTATTGATAAGGTTCTTGAGTTTGCCTCGGCCCTTCCTGACATTGAAATGATCGTTGTCTTTACTTCCGAGGAAACGACGAATGAGCTCGAAATTAATGACGGAACGGGTTCGAAAACGAAACCTCCGCTCACCGAATTACGGAAAAAAGAGTGGAATACCGCCGTTCTTTTTCAAACAATGGCGGAGGCGGCAAAGGGCTTTGATCATATCTTCTATTTTTTTGCTGATTGCCCTCTCTTAGATATCGCTTTATCGAAAAAGATGTATCAAAATCACTTGAGATATTTCACCCAATACACCTTTGCCGACGGCTTTCCCTACGGTTTAGCGCCGGAAATCATAAAGACGGACGCTGTTGAAGCACTCATATTGTTGGCGAAAGAAGACGCGGGTGCGATAAAACGGGACGCGGTTTTTTCCGTCATTCAAAAAGACATCAATTCATTCGATTTGGAAACCGAAATTTCTCCCCGGGATGTCCGGCTGCTGCGGCTGGAGCTGTGCTGCGATACAAAACGGAATTACATGCTCACATCGAGAGTAATGGAAAACGGAGGAACATCGAGCGGTTCGGTCCTGACGGTAGTTGACAATAATCCGGAAATTCTCAGAACAGTTCCATCCTTTTACAATATTCAAATTGTGGACGGATGTCCCCAAACCTGTTCTTTTTGTCCCTTTCCGCTCTTCGGCGGTGACATCCTCAATCGCCGAGGGGAGATGCCGGTTGAAAGGTTTGCTTCAATCTGTGGATCCATTCGTCGGTTTTCGGAAGACGCGGTCGTTTCCTTAAGTTTGTGGGGGGAACCGTCGTTCCACTCCGATATTGTCACTCTTGTGGAGACGGTGGCGGAACAAAAGACCCTTTCTCTCATAATCGAAACAACGGGCATCGGCTGGAAGGCGGAAACGCTGAGTGAAATCAGAGATAAAGCTCCTCACGCGATTGACTGGATCGTAAGTCTCGATGCCGATGATCCCCGGCTTTATCGGGAATTGAGGGGAGAGGGGCAAGAGGAAGCCTTACAAACCGTTGAACTCCTCCTTACTCTGTTCCCGAAGCATGTGTATCTGCAGGCGGTACGGATGCAGCAGAACGAAGAAAATTTAGAAACGTTCTACAGGAAGTGGAAGGAACGTACCGATACTATAATTATACAGAAGTATGATCATTTTGCCGGTTTCTTACCACAGAGAAAGGTCACCGATCTGTCTCCCATCAAGCGGTTCCCGTGCCGTCATAACCAGAGAGACATGGTAGTTCGGATGGACGGAACGGTCCCGCTCTGCAGGGAAGATGTAAACAACAACTACGTACTGGGGAACATTTTTGATGACGATATCGAGCAGTTGTGGAATCGAGGAGAAAGCGTTTTTAAGGAGCACATCAGAGAGCGCTACAACGATCTCTGTGCACGATGTGATGAATACTATACCTTCAACTTTTAAACGACTGCAAACCTCCTATACTGTTGTCGGCGGTGAGCGGATCGACAAAAAACGACGGACGCCGCCGAATCTCTCGCTTGTGTTATTGAACAGAGGCGGTAAACTGTACCGTCAATCCTTTTTTACCGAGTTGGAACGCTACGGTATCCCGGAAGTCATATCGATAGAAGGACCCGGAAGTTCGTACGACATAGAGAATCTTTCCTCCCGTTTCCCCAAAGTCAAGTTTCTTATCCTTCAGTCGATGGCGTCAGTCGGGGAACAGATCAACATCGGCATAGAAGAAACGTACGGGAAGTTAGCTCTTGTGGTGTGGAACGATCTCAAGATTCCCCTCTCTACAATCTCTTCGCGGGCGATAGAAAGGATTCTGAACAGCGACACGCTCTGTACGGTCCCTGTGCTGCAAAACGAAAAGATGGAGATCATCCCCAGTATTCAGATCCCGGGGTTTGAAAAGAGCCGCTTGCGCGTCGTCTCTCTTCCGCCGAAAAAAGAGGACTTGCCGACTCTCTATCCGTTTGATTATGTGGGAATCTACAATAAAGAACGGTTCACGCTTACCGGAGGGTTTGATCACAACCTGCTTAACCCGTATTGGCAGAAGATGGATTTCGGCTTTCGTTCCTACATGTGGGGAGAATCGATCAGCTGCAATCTCGGTTTACGGCTTTCCTACTTTAGTTCTCCACCGGTTGAAGATACTACCGCGGATGAAAATTATAAAATCTTTTTTCTTAAAAACCTCGCCGTCCGGTTTAAGGGTGATAGCGGGACATTGCCGCTTTCCGCCTTCCTTCGTTATCTTTTTAAAACAGGAAGCAATATTGTGACGGCCTGGCGAGAATTCAAAGAGGTCCGCCGCTGGGTGGAATTGAACAAATACCGATTCAAACAGGACGCGCGAAGCGTTACCGATCTATGGGAGGCTCCCGAGATATGATCGCGCTTTTTTTACAGGCACGGCTCGCCTCTTCCCGCCTTCCGCAAAAGGCGCTTTTGCCGCTCGAAGATAAAACGGTCATCGAACATGTTATGGCAGCTTTACGAAGAATCGATGTCGATGCCTCCGTGCTGCTTACCGATGAGAACAGTGCGGCGGAGTTGGGGCCCTTTGCAAAGAAGTGCGGCTTCGATCTTTGTACGGGACCCGAGGATGATGTCTTGGCGCGTTACACCATGGCGGCTCGCCGATACAAACCCGATACCATTGTTCGGGCCACCGGCGACAACCCTCTCGTCTCCGCCTTGCTGGCGGAAAAAATCATCGATATCCACCTCCGTACCTCCGCCGATTACAGCGGACTACTGGGGATGCCTGTAGGGACCGGAGTCGAGGTCGTCAAAACCGAACAGCTCTATAGGGCCGAGCGGGAATCGAACGATCCGTACGAACATGAACATGTCAGCCCGTTTATCTACAGACGGGACGATCGTTTTCTGGTTGTCCGCCCCCGCGTTTCTCGTAAGTACTATTTTCCGAACAGCCGTGTAACTTTGGATACGAGAAAAGATTACGATTTTCTTGTCCGGATTTTTAAAGCGTTATATCACGGAGAACCCATAGAAATATCGGAACTTATTCCATGGCTGAAACAGAATCAGCAAACGAAAGCATTACATCAGATCACCACATGAACCGGAACATACTCCTCTATCCTCTCTTTCGTGAAGGTGGCGGGACCGGCCATATAAAACGATGCCTGCGGCTGGCGAAGAGGAGCGATTGTTTTTACCTCTATCTGCCGGGACTGAAACCCTCATGGATCGATAGCAGAGTCCAAACACGGGTCATAACCGAAATCGACGGTTCTACCGCGTGGGACTGGATCGTTTTCGATAGAAAAGAGACAACCGGAGAGGAACTTCGCCCCTTTCGCGGTCTTGGACCTCTCTTAGGTCTTGACGAAGGGGGAAGCGGCCGTGATTATTTCGATTACTGCATCGATACGCTGCCCAATCTGTTTCCACCTCACACCGCGAACAAAGCCTCTTTGGGTTTCCTCGATCTGCCGGTTAGGACCGGTAACGAAGAGAGAGGTAGGGACAATAAACCGGAAAAAATCTTGATTACATACGGTGGTGAAGATTCCGCCGGTCTGACCGAAAAGACGGTTGAATGTCTTCGGTCGTTGGGATTGACGCGATCGAGGAATGTTACCGTGGTGAAGGGACCATTATTCCGCGATGCCGATTACGGTAATGATGTCTCCGTTCTTATCGGTATCGATGAGTTACAGGATATTCTTCATGAATACGATTTAGTCTTTACCCTCTTCGGTAATACCTGTTTCGAGGCCATTGCCGCCGGTGTGCCGGTCATTCTTTTTAATCCTTCCGAGTATCATAGAAAGCTCTCGGTCCAAGCTGACCTCCCTGAAATCGGCGTACTCCGTCCCGACCGGCGAAAACTAAAAAGCCTTGTCAACTCGATATCACTGTGGTGGCCGGAGGAGGCGGACCTGCTCCCCGAAGAACGTTCCTCATTGACGGAGTATTTACTCGCCCTCTCTCTCTATCAGGACAATCGATGTCCGGGTTGCCACGCGGAGGAGGGAAAAGCGGTTGCCCGATTTCAAGACGCGGGTTATTTTCGATGTCCGGTGTGCGGTCTTATTTATCAGGTGCGGGCCGCTCCGACAGGGATTACCTATTCGAAAGATTACTTTTTCTCTTTCTACCGGAAGCGGTATGGGAAAACATATTTAGAAGATTTTTCCCATATAAAAGAGCTCTCTCTGTCCCGTCTGGATACTATTATCGCGTTACTCTCAAAATCGGGCAATCGCGGCGATCATAGAAGAGGTAGGCGTCCAACTAAAGAACGGAAAACGGTTTTGGATGTGGGATGCGCCTACGGACCGTTTTTACTCGCGGCGGTCGAAGCGGGATTCTCCGCCTACGGCATCGATGCAGCCGATGAACCGGTGCGATACGTAAACGAAGAACTGGACATTCCCGCCTGTAGATCGGACATCGAATCGTTCGATCCTCGATTCTTTTTCAAGGATGGAGAACGGTTTGACATAATCACGATGTGGTATGTAATCGAGCATATCGAAGGACTTTCTGCCGTCTTGACAAAAATAGGTGAATTGCTTCCTCCGGGCGGTCTTTTCTGTCTTGCGACCCCGAACGGGGCCGGTGTAAGCGGTAAAACGGCCCCGTTCCGGTTTTTGCGGGAAAGTCCCGATGATCATATGACGATTTGGGACCCGAAATCGGCGCACGGGCTTCTATCGATTCATGGTTTTAGGGTAAAAAAAGTGAAGGTGACAGGTTACCATCCGGAGCGGTTCCCGATAATCCGCCGTTT
>CAZJBZ010000031.1:0-18733 GCA_964543975.1 uncultured Spirochaetales bacterium | reverse complement strand
TATTTCAAAACTTTCCGCCCAATACTGGTACTCTTCCGTACGAAGAGGTACTACGACAGAAAACCTAAATATATTACGAGACAGGTTGGCTTCAATCGACGTCCCTGTCGCTGCTGAGATCGGAAAAATGAATTTAACCGTTCGGGATGTGCTTTCACTAACGAGAGGAGATGTCATTCGGTTAAGTAATGTCCGCATTGGAGATCAGATGGTATTAAAGGTAGGAAACAAACCAAAGTTTATGTGTCGCCCCGGAGTGGTAGGAAATAAAATGGCCGTTCAGATAACGGAAAAACTTGAAGATGTTTTAAAAGATGAATTTGAAGAACTTGCAGCAGAAGGGGAGGAGTAAATATGAGTGATGGATCTCTCTCTCAAGACGAAATTGATGCTTTGCTCCAAGGCGGCGGCACCGATTTTGACGCTTCTTCGGTAGGAGACAGCGGAGGCGCTGAAGGGCAGCTTTCAGGAGACGAAATAGGGGCCTTTAAAGGCCTCTTAGACAGTATCGTCGATGCACAATCATCGAACCTCTCGGGGCTTTTGGGTGGTAAATCGGTTACTATTCAACCTCCGGTTGTTAACGTGCCGACAAACGATGAGGTTATTCAGGAATTTTCTCAAGAGATCGTCAAAGTTGATTTGGATTACGTCGAAGGGCTTACCGGATCTCATTTCTATATCTTGGATAACGATTCGGCGACAACACTGGCCGGACTCATTGTCGGTCAGGAACAGATAGATTTAAATGAGATGGCGTTGGAATCGCTTAAAGAAGCTTTGAGTACGATTACCGGTGTAGCGCTTACAACAATTGGGGACACTATCGGATCAACGATTATGCCGTCGGCGGGGGAAAGTCAGCAGACACCGGGGAGCAGCATGCAGCTGCCTGACAGCGGTGTAGTGAAAGCGGCCTATTCGGTACAAATTGAAGGTGAAAATCCTGTTCAAATGAACGAGTTCTTTGAATTACCGGTGGTGCGGACTATTCTTTCCACCATTGCACCCTCAGACGCTCAACAGCAGCAGGACTCATCAGGCATGGATATGGATTTCGGCACTCAGGATATGGGTGGAGGAATGCAACAGCCACAGCAACAGCCACAACAGAATATGGGACAACAGTTTGGGCAGGGGTTCGGGCAGCAACAAGGAAATTTCGGCGGGCAACAGCCTCAGATGGGCGGGCAGTTCGGTGGCGGTCAATTCGGCGGGCAAGTTTACGGTTCTCAACAACCCCCGAATGTTCAATCCGTTCAATTTCCTTCTCTCTCTTCCGGTCAAGGTTCATCCGAATCGGGCAACATCAGTTTACTGATGGATGTCTATATGGAGATGACGGTCGAACTTGGACGAACGAAAAAATCGATCAAAGAAATTTTAGGAATGGGAGAAGGCACCATAATCGAATTAGATAAGCTTGCGGGCGAACCGGTGGATATCCTCGTTAACCACAAATTGATCGCTACGGGAGAGGTCGTCGTCATTGATGAAAACTTTGGAGTTCGTGTTACTGAAATCGTTTCACCAACGGAGCGAATGAAGGATTTAACATGACGGTAAAAATGTAGTATACTCTTTTTAAGCCTTGGGAGGGGACTTGAAAACACCATTTTTTCTATTCTTTTTTCTTTGTATTTCCATTTTATGTGTAGTTGCTCAGGATACTGTACCTGAGGGAGAAGAGCAGACTCAGGAAATTGATGAAAGCGAACTGGTTTTTCCGGAGACGGACACCGAAGAGAGTGGACCATTCGTTCAGCCGGAAAACAGGAATTTGAATAATTTTGGAGCGTGGGATTTTATCCGCATGTTCCTCATTTTGGCCGCGGTCATTGCGGCAATCTACCTCGTCTTTTTTATCTTAAAACGAACTACGAATCCACGGATGCAAAACAATGAACTGTTCAAAGTTCTTTCTTCCCAGACCCTGTCGAACAATAGAACCATTCACCTTGTGGAGGTAGGCCGGCAAATGTTTTTAGTAGGAGCAGGTGACGGGTCGGTACGTTTACTAAGCGAGATTACGGATAAAGAGACTATTGATGAGATAAGATTAAAGATGTCCGAAGAGTATGTGGGTGAAAGAAGGCGTTTTAAAGACGTGCTTGCGCTTCTTTTCCGGAACGGGAGTGACAACAAAGGGACAATTTACCCTTTGAATGTTAACGAATCGACGAATTTTATAAAAAAACAACGAGAGAGGTTGAAAAATCTTTAGTATGTAAACTGATCGTCTTTCAAAATAAGGATATGTGGTAATTGCAAAATTTTCAACTGCTTATATTAGAAGCAATTAACTTTTTTTATACGGCTAAAATTGTGAATTTTGCAATTACCTCAACGCTATAATCGTAAAATCTGGGGGGGGAATGAAAAAACGATTATGTCTTCTGCTCTTAGTGGTGGGTCTCACCAGTATCTTTGCAGGCCCGATTTTCGCTCAAGAAACGAATGAACAGCAACTGGGAATACCATTTGTCGATGTAAATGTCCGTTCTCCGGAAAACAACCAGGAAGTAGCGCTCTCCATTCAACTATTGCTTCTTCTGGCAGTGCTTGCTTTGGCGCCTTCGATTGTTTTACTGACAACCTCATTTCTTCGTATCGCCATTATTTTCGATTTCATTAAACGCGCTCTATCTCTCCAGCAGGTGCCGCCGAATCAGGTCTTAATGGGGATAGCTCTTTTCTTAACGTTGTTTATCATGTGGCCGGTTTTTCAGGACATCTATGATAACTCTTTTCAACCCTTTGCGGAAGGCGAGATAGATATCGAAGAGATGTACCAAGGTGCTGAGAAACCGATCAGAATTTTTATGTATAAACAGATGCAGGGAAAGCCGGAAACGATCCGTCTTTTTATGAATATGCGTAATCTTCCCAAGCCGAATAATTTGTCGGAGGTCCCGACATTTGTCCTTATTCCGGCTTACGTGTTACATGAATTGACCGTGGCTTTCAAAATAGGAATTTTACTCTTTATCCCTTTTATCATCATCGACATGGTGGTTGCGTCAACGCTGATGTCGATGGGAATGATCATGCTTCCCCCGGTCATGATCTCGCTTCCCTTTAAGTTAATTCTTTTTGTACTAGTTGACGGTTGGGGGATGATTACTCAACAGGTGATTATGAGTTTTAAATAGGAGAATACCATGACAACGGGATATGCTATCTACATTATTCGAAGCGGGGTGCTCCAGATTCTGATGATGGCGGCCCCGATTTTACTTGTCGGGATGATAACCGGTCTTATTATTTCGATATTTCAGGCCACAACCTCGATCCAGGAACAAACTCTTACGTTTGTACCCAAAATCGCCGCGATACTGGGGTCCCTTATCGTATTCGGACCGTGGATTGTTAACTCAATGACGCAGTATACGTTACGAATCATTGAAAGCATTCCGATGATGGTTGAATAGCAGGAAAAAGAATGGGCTTTAACCTTCTGGTGCAGGACATCCAAATCTATCTACTCATTTTTGCTCGGATATTTGCACTTATTCAGATCGCTCCTCTGATTTCTTCCTCTTCCATTCCTAGTATGGCGAAGATCGGTCTTGCTCTTTTCGTCACGCTTGCCGTTTTTCCATGGGTGAGTGAACAAGGTTATCCCATTCCCGAATCCGGTTTAGCGTACGCTGCTTTGATTGTGGGTGAAGCGATGGTCGGTATAATAATCGGTTTTTTCCTCTCCGTTATCTATTCCGCGTTTCTCGTATCAGGTCAATTCTTCTCACTGCAGATGGGCTTTGGCGCTTCGGAGGTGTTTGATCCCCTTTCGCAAGTTCAAATACCGGTTATGGGGCAATTTTTGAACATTATCGCCATGTTCATTTTTGTAATGGCCGGAGGGTTTCAGCGGATTTTTTTAGTAGGTGTTTTACGCTCATTTCAGGCCGCGAGAGCGGTCGACTTCGTTATACAAAAAGATTACATCCTCCGAATGATTTTTAGAAGCTTGAGCGGCCTTTTTGAACAGGCATTGGTTATCTCTTTCCCGATATTGGGAACGCTCCTTTTGGTGAGTGTTTCTATGGGACTCTTAGCCAAAGCCGCTCCTCAAATGAACCTGTTGATGTTCGGTTTTCCTGTTGCAATAGGGGTCGCCTTTCTAGTGCTCTTTTTGGCCCTTCCGTTTCTTGTAGAAGGTTTTACCAAGATTTTGGATATTGCTTTTATGAAACTGATGGAAATGTTTGATGTGGTCCATGAGGGGGCGATATGAAACGGTATGTAACGGGATATCTGTCCGTTGAAGCCTCTATCGAGGGAGCGGTGCCCATTGTTTCTTTTCCGGTGCCTGCTTTCAATAACCGGTTTCCTCTCCAAACCTCCGCCTTTAACATGCATCTGCAATGGTTCGCCGCCGAAGATGAAGGCCGAACTGAAGAACCGACCGAATACAAGATCAAAAAGGCACGAGAAGAGGGAAAGGTAGCAAAATCTTCCGAGTTTACCTCAGCGTTGGTGCTGCTGTTCCCGATTATCGCGATCGCCATCCTGTCATCGTATCTTCTGCATACCATAATCGATATGATGCAATACTTTCTTCTTATTTCAACGGAAACGGAAATCCCCGGTGACGGTACGATCGTTACCGCCTTTTTCTCCTACTTCGTCCGGCTTACATGGCCGATTTTTGTGATTGCCGTCGTTTCCGCTGTGGTAGGTAATCTTTTTCAGGTCGGGTTCTTATTTACGGTAAAACCGTTGAAACCGGACCTGAAAAGAATTACTCCCAATGTTACTCGGTTTTTAAAGCGAGCGTTTTTCTCCGGAGAGGCGTTGTTTAATCTTGCCAAATCGTTGGTAAAAATTATCATTATCGGTGCGATAGCTTATATCAATATACACATGGAAATTGATAAATTTGTGCATTTTATCTCGACCCCGTTTTGGCTCAATTTTTCCACAATAGCGCAGGTCGCTTTTCGAATAATAGTGGAATCGGCCTTAGCGATGCTTGTTTTGGCCATTCCGGATTATCTCTTTCAACGGAAACAACACCGGGAATCTTTAAAGATGACCAGGCACGAGGTAAAGGAAGAACGGAAGATGCATGAAGGCGATCCTCTGGTCCAAAACAGGCTTCGGGAGCGGATGAGAGAGATCCTCGCGGCGAATATGATGCGAAACGTACCGGAAGCGGATGTCGTTATTACAAACCCGACGCATTATGCGGTTGCGATGAAATGGGACCAGGCTGTCATGTCGGCACCGATGGTTACCGCGAAAGGTCAGGACAACATTGCGGCGAGAATTCGAGAGATAGCCCAAGAAAACGAGGTCCCCCTTATCGAGAACAAACCCCTGGCCCGGGCCCTCTTTGCCGAAGTCGAGATAGGAGATGTGGTACCGGAAAAATATTGGGAAGTAGTCGCGTTGGTATTAGCGGAGGTGTACAAGATGACCGGTCGTTCCGCGGAGGCGGTATAGAGGTGAAAGTGGGAGTAACACAATGGCTGATGTAAGAAAAATATTTAATTTTTCATTCCTTCAGAACAGAAGCGACCTTATTGTCGCGCTGGGGGTCATAATCGTGGTGATGATGTTAATTGTCCCTCTTCCCACGATACTGCTGGATACGCTTATGGCCTTTAACTTGGTGCTCAGTTTATTGGTTATTCTGATCGTGCTCTACACGAAGAGGGCCCTCGATTTCTCCGTCTTTCCGACTATTCTCTTAGTTACCACGGTTTTCGGATTAGCGTTAAACGTCAGTTCCACCCGTTTGATTCTCTCAAAAGGGGCGGAATTCGACGGAAAAATAGTCCGGGCATTCGGAAGGTTCGTCACAGGTACCGCCGGTTCGGAAGGTCTTGTTATCGGAATAATTATTTTCATAATCATCGTGGCGGTACAGTATATTGTCATCACGAAGGGTGCGACGAGAGTTGCCGAGGTCGCGGCCAGGTTTACTTTGGATAGTCTGCCCGGTAAACAGATGGCAATCGAAGCGGAGTACAATTCAGGTTCAATAACGGAGGAAGAGGCAACAAAAAAGAAAAATGAGCTGCAGCGGGAGGCTGATTTTTACGGAGCAATGGACGGTGCATCCAAGTTTGTTTCAGGCAACGTTATTGTCGGCATATTGATCACGGTAATCAATGTAATCGGAGGAATGATAGTGGGAATGACGCTTCACGGAGAGTCGCTTCAGGTCGCGGTAGATACCTATATTTCTCTTACAATAGGTGATGGTCTCGTGACCCAATTTCCGCTTCTCATGGTCAGTACCTCCACCGGTATCATTGTGACACGGGCAATCTCCGATGGGACTTTCGGTACGGATGTAACGGAGCAGTTTTCCAAGCAGGGACGGGTTTACTGGATCGCCGCTATCTTTTTGCTGGTACTGGCGTTCCTTCCCGGGTTCCCCTGGTATGTCCTGCTTCCTCTTTCAGGTATCATTGGCTTTGTAGGGTATCGATTGTCCCGTAAAGAAATGTCCGATATGGACCGCGAAAAACACGCGGAAGCCGAGGAAAAAGAACACGAAGCCCCTACGGAAATCTCTCCGGTTGTTCCCCTCGATCCTCTCTCCCTCGAACTTGGGTACGGTTTAATCCCTCTGGTTGATAAGGAACAGGGCGCGGAATTACTGGATAGAATTACCAGAATTCGACGGGAGGCTGCCCTCGATCTTGGGTTGGTTGTTCCCCGAATTCGTATTATCGATAATATGCGACTCGAACCGTCGGAATACTGTTTAAAGATAAAAGGAGTGGAGGTGGGAAGAGGTTCCATTAAAATCGGTCACTATTTAGCACTCAATCCCGGCGAAACATCAGAAGAGATACCGGGAGAGAAAACAAAAGATCCGTCTTTCGGACTTCCCGCGCTTTGGATTACGGAAGAAAACCGTGAGCGGGCGGAACGTGCCGGCTATACTGTCGTCGACAGCCCCTCGATAATTGCAACCCATCTAACGGAAATCTTGAAGCGGCACGCGGCGGAAATTTTGGGCAGACAGGAAGTCCAGTCTATTCTCGACACACTGCGAAACGACTATCCGGCCGTGGTGGATGAAGTGTCAAAAACCCTGGCCATCGGAGAAATACAAAAAGTCCTGCAGGGGCTCTTGGCGGAACAGGTTTCGGTGCGTAACATGGTGGTCATTTTGGAAACAATCGCGGATTACGCCGGAATCTCCAAAGACATAGGGTTCCTCATCGAAAAGAGTCGACAAGCTTTAAGTCGACAGATTTGTCTTCAGTACGCGGATGATGATAAGATATTACGCGTGTTGACCTTAAATCCTGATTTGGAACAGACTATTATTGATTCCCGGGTAGAAACCACGAGCGGTGCGGTGGCGGCGATGGAACCCGAAATGCAGCGCAAATGGATCAATACCCTGGTGAATGCCGTGAAAACCGTGCAGGACCAGGGGCATCTTCCTATATTGTTGACATCCGAAGCCGCACGACCTTTGGTAAAATCGAGTGCCCGCAGAGAAATTCCGGATTTGGTAGTGCTTTCTTTTCCGGAGCTCGCGTCCGACATTCAAGTTGAAGCGCTCGGAGAGATCAGAATAGAAGAGTGAAGAGGGTGAAGTAATGCAATACTTTACGGAACAGGCTTTAACGCATAAAGAGGCTTTGACAAAGATACGAGCCAAGTATGGCGACCGAGCGAAAATCCTCAATCACAAGAGTATAAAAATAGGCGGTTTCTTCGGTATGTTCGCGAAAGAAGGAATAGAAATATCCGGATATCTAACCGATAACCCGGTTAGAAAACCGACGACCGATTTGGAACAGGAAAAACAAAAGATACTTGGGAGTGTCCGCGGCGATCAGACGATGCAGGAGGTGTTGAAAGAGATAAAAACACTTCGTGAGAGTTTGGAAAACGGAAATAACAAATCCTCCTCTGTTACCCAGCATGAGACGATTGGAAAAATTGAGAAACTCTTGACCCACAATGATTTTAATTTCCGTTATATCAGGGAAATGATCGAACGGATCAAAAAAGAGTTTTCTTTGGAAGAATTGGATGATTTTCGCGCAGTTGAACAGGCGGTGCTGCGGTGGATCGGAGAGACGATTACTATCTACAACGAGCAGGAAGAGGAAGAGGCGAGAGTTTACGCGTTAGTCGGACCTACCGGTGTCGGGAAGACGACCACTATAGCAAAATTGGCAGCTGTATACGGATTGGGCAACGGTGAAATGAAACCCATTAGTGTACGCATGATTACTGCCGATAATTATAGAATAGGGGCAAAAGAACAGCTTGAGACATATGGAGAAATCATGGATATCCCGGTCTCGAGTGTGGAAACGTTTCAGGATTTTCGTAAAAAACTCGCTCTTTATCAAGACGCGCAATTGGTCTTGATCGATACAACGGGTAAAAGCCCCAGGGATTATAAGCGGCTGGCGGAGATGAAGGAAATGTTGGATGCTTGCGGATCGACCGCGGAGGTACATCTTGCTTTGAGCGCTACGACCAAAACATCAGATATTTATGAAGTTCTACAGCAGTTCGAACCTTTTAAATATCGTTCAATTGTTTTAACCAAATTGGATGAAACGATGAACATCGGCAATATTATCAGCACCCTCTATGAAAAGAAAAAATCAATATCGTATATCACGTTCGGCCAAGGGGTACCACAGGATATCGCGCAGGCATCGGCCACCCGATTATTGATGCACTTAGAAGGGTTTCACATAAACAGAGAACAGCTGGAAGGCTGGTTTGAAAACGACCGTCAGGCTAATTACGATTTATGGAGTTGAGAATGGCAGATCAAGCTGAAAAATTGCGGGAGCTTGTTAAAAACAAATCGCAAAACTCGGAAGAGAATAAGACTCGCATCATTGCCGTTTCCAGCGGAAAAGGGGGAGTAGGGAAAACAAATATTGCTATCAATTTGGCAATTGCCTACGGTCAGCTGGGTAAAAAAGTTGTAGTCCTGGATGCGGACCTTGGTTTGGCCAATGTTAATGTGGTGCTGGGAATAATTCCCAAATATAATTTGTACCATTTAATTCGAAAACAGAAATCGATGAGGGACATTATTTTAGAAACTTCGTACGGTATAAAAATCGTTGCCGGGGCATCCGGGTTTGCGAAGATCGCCAATCTTTCGGAAGAAGAAAGACGGACGTTTATTTCGGAACTCACCGAACTTGCCGTCGCAGACGTCATTATCGTGGATACAGGGGCGGGAGTTTCCAACAATGTGCTCTCTTTTGTCGGGGCCGCGGATGATGTGTTGATTGTTACGACGCCGGAACCTACCGCGATCACCGACGCGTACGGTATTATAAAAATCATTGCTACCGAGATAGATAATCTTAATTTGGGGCTGAAACTGATCGTCAATAGAGTAAAAAGCGTGACCGAAGGAAAACGGGTTGCTCAAAGGGTCATCAACATTGCGGGACAATTTCTCAACGTGAAAGTCGATTATCTGGGCTGTGTTTACGAAGATCCGACCGTTCAAAATTCCGTAATTAAGCAGAAACCTTTTATTATTACGGACCCGAAGAGTAAGGTCGCGATCAGTGTAAAGCATTTGGTGGGAAGATTAGAAAAGGTCGATTACAGGGAGGGAGGTGGTATCTCCCGGTTTCTAAGCAAATTGATGGGTAGGGAGTTTTAACTTGACTGCCTTACTTTTTTTTCCTAATCTATAAATGATGAGGAGGAACCGGTAAATCTTTTGAAAAATTGGAAAGTGACAGCCGGAAGCGCCGGATTTGCCTTTCTCTTATCTCTTCTTATTGGGGTAATCAGCGGCGTTTCATTCGGAGTAGCTTTTTTTCGTGCCATTCTGGGAGGAATAGTCTTCGGATCTTTGGCGTACGGCGCCATCTTCCTTATACGGAAGTATCTACCCGAATTAGGAAAAACAATAGCAGGTGAGCAGGATGATGTAACAACGGAAGGCGGTGTCGATATCGTTATTGAGGATGAAAATCCACCGTCCCATCCATACGCTGGAACTATGGATGCGGTTCCTTCAGAAACAGGTGAGAAGGGGGAAAGTGGATCGGAGAATGAATCCGGGGAAACGGAGCTTTCCGGGTCTGAAGATTACGATGGGAGCGAAGAAATCCCTCCTGCGGAAGAGGAAGAGGATTCCGGAACCGGGTTTGTCGAGGAAGTTGAAGAATTAAGCGATACTGTTTCAAAAAAAGCGAGTGGTGAAGAGGAAGAGGTCGGAGAACTGGAGTCGGTTGAAGAGGATGAAAACACGACGATAGATTCGTTGCCGGATATCGACAGTTTATCCGATACCTTTGCGGTCACCGGTGCCGGGGAAGAGGAAGGTGAAGATGCTTTAACATCATCACAAACAGATTCGTCGATAGATTCGGTTGATGTTGCCGGAGAACGGCAGGACCCACGCGTTATAGCTAAAGCTGTACAGACCATGATGAAAAAGGATTAATGTATGGGGCAAAAGTTGATAGAAGAAAAGTCGGAACAGGAATTATGGGAATCTTACAGAAAGACAAAGGACCCTAAAATACGCGATCATTTTATTAAACAGTACGCGCCCCTTGTAAAATATGTAGCAGGTAAGGTCGCTATTGGAATGCCGCATAATGTTGAATTTGACGACCTGGTTGGGTTCGGATCGTTCGGCCTTCTCGATGCCATAGAAAAGTACGATCCTGAAAAGCACGTTAAGTTTAAGACCTACGCCGTCACCAGGATCCGCGGCGCTATTTTCGATGAATTGCGATCGATCGATTGGGTCCCCCGCTCGGTCCGTCAAAAGACACGTGAGATAGAAGAAACCGTTCATCGGCTCGAGGCCTCGTTAGGCCGTTCCGCGTCGGATGAAGAAATTGCGAAAGAAATGGGTATGAGTCTGTCCGATTTTCAGAAAACCATGCTGCAAATAAGCGGTACTTCGATACTTTCGTTAAACGATTTGTGGTATTCAGGAGACGATAACGATAAGGTTTCCATTGTTGACAGTATTGAATCCCCCCAAAGCCTTAATCCGGATACGATAGTTGAGAAAGAAGAGATTAAAAGAGTCATTGTTCAAGCCATAAATGAACTACCGGACAAAGAGAAAAAGGTTCTTGTTCTCTATTACTATGAAGATCTAACGCTCAAAGAGATCGGTCAGGTACTGGAAGTAACCGAATCCCGAATTTCACAACTCCACACGAAGGCCATTATGCGGTTGAGGGCGAAACTCACCAATATTAAGAAAGGGATTATGTAACATGCCGACACTAACTCAATTGAGAGACTATATGCGTTCTCAAGCGGAAGCCGATAGAAATAAAAAATCTGTTCAGGTAACCGGCGAGACCTTAGAAGAAGCCCTGCGCCAATCTTCAATAGAACTTGGGATTCCGGTAAAGAAGATCGAATACGAAGTATTGGAGCCGGGAAGTACGGGCACCTTCGGTATGGGGAAGAAGGACTGTATCCTTATCGCGTATGAGGCGTCGAAAGAGGAGAAATCGGAGCAGTTTGATGAAGATTTCGGAATTGATTTCGGAATTGACGATGACGCGGAGGAGATGGAAAAAGACGCCGATGGAGAGGCGATTGTTCGACTCGCTCCGGAGGGGGCTCTCCTCAAGGTGACAAAGCCCATCGGCAGTGGCGTACCGGTTACACTGAAAGATGCTTATACTTCTCTTAAAGAAAGAGCGGTCACGGAAATCAACGATAAAGTGGTTAAGCAGATCGTAAAAAATGCTGCGGGTGAGTATATAAAAGTGGGTGAGTTCTCATACAATCCGGTAAACGACGCGGTGTTGAATGTCGACATTATCGATTTTGAAATGCAGGCCACGATGACCGTCCAGCCGCCGGGGCCGGGAGGGACGGATGTTTCATTCGATACGATCATCTCCGTTTTGAAAAGCAACGGGGTGGTCCATGGTCTTAAAGAAGAAGTCATTCAACATTTTGTCGATCATCCCAAATATAATGAACCTATTGTTGTTGCCGAAGGCACGAAACCGGAAAACGGTAAAGACGCGAAGATAGTGTATAATTTTGAAACCGATACGTCGAAGATACAATTGAAGGAAATAGACGGAAAGGTCGATTTCAAAGAGATGAATCTTATCCAAAATGTTGTTGAGGGACAGGTTTTGGCTAAGAAAATTCCCGCGGACGAAGGTAAAGACGGCCGCACGGTAACCGGAAGAAGTCTGCCCGCAAAACCGGGAAAAGATGTTACATTGGAACCGGGTAAGAATGTCAATCTCTCCGACGACGGTCTGGTCTTGACTGCAGATACCAACGGACAGGTTCTTTTGAGCATGGGAAAAGTTAACGTCGAACCGGTTTATATCGTACCCGGTGATGTCAATATGAAGGTCGGCAATATCACCCACTTGGGAACGGTCATAGTCAAGGGCAATGTGGATGACAACTTTAAAGTGAAGGCCTCGGGAAATATCGAAGTCATGGGAACGGTCGGTAAATCGGAGTTGGATGCGGAAGGAGAAATAATCGTTCATCAGGGCATAACCGGAAAAAGTGAAGGCCATATCATCAGTGGGAAAACGGTTTGGGCTAAGTTTATCGAAAATGCCGTGGTCGAAGTGGGTGAAAACGTAGTGGCCACGGACGGTATAATCAATTCGAAGGTTGATGCCAATAAGCGAATTATCTGCATGGGACGCGGTAAACGTGCCAAAATCGTAGGCGGCAGAGCGAGGGCCGCTGAAGAGGTTCTGGCCGAGACGTATGGATCAACCGCCGGTTCCGAAACAATCATTGAGGCCGGATACGATCCGAAAAGTAAAGAGAAATTGGCGGAACTTGAAGAGAGAAAGGCGGAAATGGATAAAGAGGTCGAAGAGTACAACTTGAATATTCGGACTCTTGCCAAACAGAGAAAACAGAAAAAACGGCTGCCTAAAGAAAAAGAGGCGTACCTAAAAGAGCTGCTGACAAAGAAGAAGGAGATAGACGGGGAAATATCTTCAATTACGGGAGAAATTGGTGATTTACAGGAATACCTTGCCTCACTCAAATTTAAAGGGAAAGTTTCGGCTTCAAAACGGGTTTTCCCCGGGGTCAAGATTTATATAAAAGAGGCCTTTTTAGAAGTTAGAAACGAGTTTAAAGCAGTCACATTCATCAATGAAGGCAATGTCGTCAAAGTGACAAAATATGAAGAGACTGAGGAAGATTTTTCAAGGAAAGAATAATGCCTATTCAGCCCATTGATTTACAGAACCTTTTTCTCAGAATGGACCAGATAGGAAAAGAACAGGCGGCGCAACGGGAGATATCTCTTCAGCATCAGAGTTTGCAGAACAGCACCTTGGCAAAGGAGTTGGAGCATCAGGACCACAGTGTCAATCAACCGGAAGATATGCGGAATAACCTTAGAAAAACTGATGAAGATGGAGGAAACCGCCAGAGAAACCGTGAAGACGGAGATGAGGAAGAAAAGCAAAAAAACCTCAAAGACCGGAAAAAAACGACTTTCACCGATCCGGATTTAGGACATAATATTGACATCACGGGTTGAACTTTTTACTAGCGGCAATTGCCGCACAGCCCGATCTTGAAAGAAACTCTATGGCAAGTACTTTTCTTCTTATACTAATCAATTTTGCCGTTTTGCTGGCAATGTTTCTCTATTTCAACGCTCGCATAAAAAAAGCTTTGTCCACGGAAGAAATTCTCAAAACCGTCAGAGAAGAAATTGATCAGATGATTGTTGAATTAAATCAAACTACAAACCGGAATATCGGTCTGATTGAGGAGAGTATACGGAGACTCTCCGATATTCTGAGAAAGGCCGACAAAAGTGTGGCAATTCTCAATAAAGAGACCGATAGAAGAAAGCAGAGTGAAGAAGTGTATACGAAATTAAAACCGAAATCGATTCCGATACAACCGACGGAGAAACCGACTGAGAAGTTAAAATCGGTGCAGGATAAGGTACTGGATTTACACCGCAAGGGCCTTGGCCCGTCAGTTATTTCGAAACGGCTTGATATGAGCGTGGGAGAAATTGAACTCATCATTTCGATTCACGGGAGAAAAGAGTAGTGAGTAGAATCATCGGGATCGATTTGGGAACAACCAATTCCGCGGCAGCTTTTCTTGACGGCGAGGAATCGCGTATCATACCAAACGATCGGGGGCATAGAATTACCCCGTCAATCGTGGCGTTTACTCCGGATAACGATATCCTCGTGGGAGAGGCGGCAAAAAATCAGGCAGTTATTAACGCCTCCAGAACGGTCATATCCGTCAAACGTGCACTCGGAACGGAAAAACGTTATAAAATCGATGGAAAAGTATATACGCCGGAGGTCATCAGCTCACTCATTCTTCAAAAAATCAAAAAGGACTGTGAATCGTATCTAGGTGAAGAGATTCGGCAGGCGGTCATTACTGTTCCTGCCTATTTTAAAGAGAACCAACGAAAGGCTGTTCAGGAAGCCGGTACAATAGCCGGGTTAACAGTAAGAAGGATTATCAACGAACCGACAGCGGCAGCGATTGCCTACGCGTATGAAATTGACAACAACAGTAATATTCTGGTTTACGATTTGGGCGGGGGGACCTTTGACGTCACCTATCTGAAAAAGAAGGGCAAAACATTTACGGTACTCGCGACAAAAGGTGACAACCATCTTGGCGGTATCGACTTCGATGCTCTGCTCTTAGAGAAGGTTGTAGATGATTTTAGCAGGAAATCGGAGATTGACTTAAGAAACGACGAGGTCATGATGCAGCAGCTGATCGAACAGGTAGAACGGGCCAAAATCGAGCTCTCTTCGAGAGAAAGCGCTCTGGTTGCTCTGCCTTTCATCGGGGGGGACCGAAAAAGTGTTCATCTTAGTTATACAGTGAAACGAAGCGAGTTTGAGGAGTTAATACGCGAAAGCATCGAAAATACGGTCAAACTTGCGCTTGGTGCCGTAAAAGATGCAGGTGATACTCCTACCTCTGTTAATCATCTGATTTTAGCCGGCGGATCGAGCCGCATTCCTCTGGTCCAGTCGATGCTGACGACTGTCTTTCAATGTAATCCCGAAAAAAAGATAAATCCGGAGGAAGTCGTTGCCCTCGGAGCGGGAATACAAGCTTCTCTTGCAGCGGGAGAAGTTGAGGACATAATGCTCAAAGACATCACCCCTTTTTCTCTCGGTGTGGAGATCGAGGGGGGTAAATTCATTAAAATCCTGGGACGAAACTCTCAAATACCTACCCGGGAAAAGAGACTCTTTACAACTGTTTCCGATAAACAACGCTCTGTTGAAATTCACGTTCTGCAAGGCGAGAGTTTAAAAGCATCGCAAAATACATCGCTGGGGCGGTTCCTTCTTTCGGGTATACGTGAAGGCAAAAAAGGTGTGCCTCAGATAGAAGTTACTTTTTCAGTTGATGCGGATGGAATTCTTCACGTGAGCGCCAAAGACATCGATACGAGTGTAGAACAGAAAGTGTCTATCACTTCAGAATATCAGGACGAGGTTCCCGAGAACTCGTTTAAAAATGTTACCGAATTGAAGAATAAAGTTGCATCGCTTGTATCGAGGGTCAAAAAAGAGATTAAAAAAACCGATGATATGGATCGTGAGTTCAGACGTGAGATAAATGATGTCGTGAGGACTGCCGAGAGCGGGTTGGTAAAGGGAGAATTGAAGATGCTCATGGAATCTCAAATCGCACTGGAAACGATTATTGGCGAACTGAACGCGATACAGATCGATTCAGAGGAACTTGGGTATGGATAATAAGCGGGAGTTGTACAAAAGACTGGGGGTTCCGTTCGGAGCTACCACTGAACAACTGAAAGAAGCTTACCGTCGTCTTGTTAAAGCGTACCATCCTGATATCACAAAAGACCGGCGTGACGGAGAACGGCTGGCGGGCATTGTGCACGCGTATAAGGTGCTTTCCGTGTACAATCAGAAAAAAAGCGTCATTGATTTTCCTGTAAGAAACCCTGCACAGCCAAGCCCGGCCGCGGGAACGAAAGGACCGAATGGTTCGGTGGACATGTTCGCGCTTGGAAAAATCCTTGTCACTGGTAAAACGGTAGGGATGAGGGCTTTCGCGGCCAGAGCTTTGGGGAACTCCGGTAGAAAGAGTGCCTACGCGTTCCTTCGAAAGGGTTTATACGATAAAGATCCCCTGGTGGTAAAATCTGTAATAGAGTCAATTGGGAAACTCCATATTACACAATGCGCGGGCGAATTGGGGGCAACATTCTCCCGAGGCGGTAAAGAGATACAATTGGCGGTTTTGACCGCGATCGAGCAAATAGGCTGTAAACATCAGTTTAAGTGTATTGTCTTAAACGGTCTTCGTGAAAATGATCATGAAGTACGTCGTTGCGCGTTACGACTGTATGTTGTCTTTAAGAAAGAAAAAGAGGCGAAAGCGCTTTAAAATGCGGGTTGGTAGTTATCGAAAACAGTAGGGAAAAACATCTACAGGAAACTTTTCTCGAAGACAGCGGCACCGTCGTCAACAGGATTAACAAAAATTTGCTGCAGCTTGAAAAAAATCCGCGCGATATAGAACTAATACACAACACCTTTCGAGAGATCCATTCTCTTAAGTCGGAGGCATCGTACCTACGGTTGAACGATTTAACACAGGAAGCACACCGTTTTGAAACTGTTTTAGGTGATATCCGCGACGGAAAAAAAAGGATAAATGAAGAGATACTGAATCGCCTGTTCTCACAATTGAATAATATACAGGAGAAGGTAAAGAGCGCTTCGAATCTAGTAACGAGGAAGATTACGGGAAATAACGAAACAACACCGTTTGAATCTGCGGAGGAACAGGGCGAAACAACTCCGATGGAAGAGAGGGAGATGGCGGTACCGAAAAAGGGAATACCGCTCTTTACTGATTTTGAAAAAGAACTCCTTCAGGAGGCTTCCGAGCGAGGTGAGAAGCTGTATCGATGCGTCTGTGAATTGGAAGAAGACACCTCAATGAAGTTTCCTCGAGTCTATCTGCTGATCAACAACCTTGAACTCATCGTCAACGTAGTCAAGATTGTTCCGGATATCGAAGAAGTCGAGTCGGCCGGGAATATTCTTGAAATTTATTATACATCCTCAATGTCGGATGAGAAAGTGAATGAGGCTTTAAACGTCGATGAGGTAAAGCGGATTCAGATCGCTTCCCTCGATTTTGATTCCTCCATTGTTAAAACGATTGAAACGGAGACCCATCCGGAGACACCGATAGACGAGAAGGGGGAGTCCGCGTACCTGCACGTAGAGACCGGGAAAATTGAAGATATTAGCGGCTATGTACATGAACTTCAGCTAAGGATCAATAACCTGAAGGGCCCGGGTCAAGAAAGCTCCGACTTGGAAAATATGCGCAGGCTGGCCGGTAACTTGGACAGAGTGCTGAAGACAATCAGATTGGTACCGCTGAAAACCGAGTTTACCAGGATGTACAGGTTAGTCAGGGATACCGCAAACCGATTTCAAAAAAAAGTAGATTTTTTTGACTGCGGCGGGGATATCGAAGTCGATAGAACGGTGGTAGATCTGTTGTCCGAAATACTCCTTCATTTGGTCCGCAACGCGCTTGATCATGGTATTGAGGGGCCACAAAAACGCGTCGCACAAGGGAAGCCGGAAACGGGTACTGTCTTTGTAGCGGCACATAGTGAAGATCGACGGCTTATCATTCAGGTACTGGATGACGGCCAAGGGGTAGCGATCGGTAAAGAGCTCTCTTCCGAGGAATTACTTCAAGAGATTACTAGGCCCGGTTTCAGTACAAAGGAAGAAAAGACCGATTCTTCAGGAATGGGGGTCGGTTTAGATATCGTCAATAAAAAGATTACCCGGATTGAAGGCGCGGCTTTGCGTATGATTACTCGCTCCGGGGAGGGGACTGTTTTCACAATTGAAATGCCGGACAATTATGCTGTTACAACCCTTCTCTTGGCCCGTTGCGGTGATATAACTGTTGGAATACCCAAGAAGAATATAGAGAGTACGACTTTAATAGACCCTTCACTGTTTAGGAAGGACAACAAGGGCGGGCTGACCTATCAGGGGCATCCGGTTTTTACCGTTGATGGAAGAGTCTGCATGAGTGATAAGCAGTCTGAAGAAAATTTCGCCCTTTTTCTTTCGTATATGGATTCATCCGCTTATCTGTTGGTTGATGAGGTGCTCTTTGAAAAGAAGATTCAAGATTCGCAATTAAAGATAGATATCGAATTTAAACCGCATATCCACTCGTCGTATATAGGGAACGAGAAAGTCGATTTTTTTTACTTAAACCCGGACCTCATCGAATAAAGGGCACAGCCCTCTCGTCTTCTCCATTCACATGAGACACAATCTAATCTTCGAAGTTCACTTCAGGTGTAGTTCGGGCTTCCTCTGAAATTTCAAAGTACGGCTGTTTTTCCATTCCTAGATTGCCTGCGATTATGGATGTGGGAAACATTCTGATTTTGGTGTTAAACTCGCGCACAACATCGTTGTACCGTTTTCGGGCAACCGCTATCCTGTTTTCGGTACCCGCAAGCTCATCCATCAGCCGTGTAAAGTTTTCATTCGCCTTCAATGCCGGGTATTGCTCAACTACGACGAGGAGACGGCTTAACGCCGACTGCATCTCATTATATCCTTCCGCTTTCTCGGATACGGAACCGGAGCCTGCAAGCTTAGAACGGGCTTCCGCAATTTGGGTAAACACCTCTTCTTCGTGGTCGGCATAACCTTTAACCGTATTGACTAGATTTGGGATGAGGTACGCGCGG
>CAZJBZ010000030.1:0-18833 GCA_964543975.1 uncultured Spirochaetales bacterium | reverse complement strand
CCGGGGCCTTTTGCGGCATTAGGTTATGACGCAATCAAAATGATAGCTGCTGCTATTGAAAATAGCGATACTTTGAACCGTTCCGCTGTTGCCGAGGAATTGAAAAAAGTAGACCAATGGGTTGGTGTCTGTGGCGTCCATAGTGTCGGTAATAACGGTGATGAAAAGGGAAATATAGTGGTACTTAAAATAAACCAAAATGAGGATTTTATAGTATTCAGGAAATAGGCTTTCTATTACTGAAGAGGGTAGAATGAATGGGTAATAGCATTTTCCGGCAAGAAGCATTGGATAAACTAGCTTCTCCGGAACAACTTGACCAATTGATGAAGATCACCTCTCCTAAAGCGTGGTTGGCTTTATTCGCAATCATACTTATCATGATAAGTATACTTCTCTGGAGTTTCTTCGGCAGCCTCCCTACTAAAATATACGGACAAGGTATTCTCCTCAACGAAGGGGGTGTATATTCGATTAAACACCATTCATCCGGTCAGGTTATCGATGTAAGTTTTACAACGGAAAACCAGGTAGATAAAGGAGATGTTATTGCTCGGATTGAATTACCGGAGTTGATTGAAAAAATCAGGTCCCTTCAAAACGCGGAAACTGTTTCCGACGCGGTAGGCGGTTCCGACAACCCGAATGAATTGAAAAAACAAATCGAACAACTTCAAAATCAATTAATTTATAACTCTCAAATAGTTACTCCCATAAATGGACGTATCTTGGAAATGAATATCAAAGAAGGAAGTGTCGTTCGACAGGGGGAAACAATCGCCGTGTTGGAGCAAATCGATAAGACGACGAGATTGGAAGCAGTACTATATGTTCCGGCCGAACAAGGAGAAATACAAACCGGCATGGAAGCTCATATATCCCCCGACAATGTCGCAAAGGAAAAATATGGTTTTATGATGGGAAGAGTCACAGCCGTCTCGCAGTATCCCGCCTCAAACCACAGCATGATGCAGACCCTGGAAAACGAGAATTTGGTTTCCATGCTGACTCGTAAGGGCACACAAATTAAGGTAGAGGTGGACTTGATTCCCGATAATAGCACCCAAAGCGGTTATAAATGGTCCTCTCCTGAAGGACCTCCAATGACCATTGCCGGTGGCACGCTTTTCCAAGGCTCAATAATCGTAAAACGGGAAAAACCAATCGCTAAAGTGATACAACTTCCCGGTACCACGGAATAAAAAATAGTGACAAGAAAAAAAAGAACAAAAGTTCCAACCGTACTGCAAATGGAAGCTGTGGAATGTGGGGCTGCTTCTCTGACGATGATTCTACACTATTTTGGAAAATACGTCCCGTTGGAAGAAGTACGAGCGGCCTGCGGAGTGTCCAGGGACGGAGCTAAAGCAAGCAACATACTCAAAGCGGCGAGAAACTACGGTATGGAGGCCAAAGGATTCCGTAAAGAGTTGAGCAGTTTAAAAGAGACGCCTTTACCGGTCATAATCCATTGGGAATTCAGTCATTTTGTTGTTTTGGAGGGAGTTCAAAACGACGAGTTCTTTTTAAACGATCCGGCGTCCGGACGTCGGATCGTACCATTAGAAGAATTCAGAGAATCTTTTACCGGCATAACGCTCACGTTTACACCGAAATCCGAATTTAAGAAAAGTGAAAAAAGAACCAGCCTTTCTTCCTCCTTAAAAAGTCGACTGCGAGGTTCGGAAGCAGCATTACTCTATATCGTGCTTTTAGGACTTGTTTTAGTCATTCCGGGACTGGCTATCCCTGTCTTTTCCAGAGTCTTTGTCGACGACATCCTTCTTGGAGGAATGGATTCCTGGCTCATACCCCTGTTAGGGGGCATGGCGTTAACTGCAGCTTTAAGAGCAATATTGACCTGGATACAACAGTATTATCTTCTAAGGATGGAAACGAAAATTGCAATTTCAACCTCAAGCGGTTTTTTGTGGCACTTATTGAGGTTGCCGACGGAGTTTTTTACCCAGCGTTCAGCCGGCGAAATAACGTCAAGGATGCAAGGTAATGATAGGGTAGCAAAACTTTTGTCGGGAGCACTGGCAGACAACGTCCTCAATGTAATCATGATCGGCTTTTATTTTATTCTCATGCTTAACTACCACGTTGTGTTGGCCTTTGTCGGTCTGTTTTTCGCAATTGTTAATGTTCTCTATTTAAGAATTGTATCGATGAAAAGAAAGGACCTGAACAGAAGACTGTTACGAGAGCGGGGAAAGGTCATCGGCACAAGTATGGGCGGACTGCAAATTATCGAGACTTTAAAAGCCTCCGGCTCCGAATCGGATTTTTTTTCAAAATGGTCCGGATACCAGGCCAAATCTCTTAATGCGGAACAAGAGTTGGGAGTTTCTTCACAGTTTTTGTCTGTTTTCCCCACATTTATTGCGGGACTCAATAACGCTGTTATCTTGGGCCTTGGAGGTTTGTTTATACTCCAAGGACAGATGACAATCGGCATGCTTGTTGCCTTCCAGAGTCTTATGACGAGTTTTATGACTCCGGTAAAAGAGATGGTAGGGATGGGGGCTGAGCTGCAGGAGATGGAAGGAGAAATGAACCGGTTGGACGATGTCCTGCGATATCCATTAGCCCCGACAGGAGAGGAGAAATCGGAGAGCAGGCTCTCCCCAAACGAATGTAAACTGGAAGGGTACTTTGAGCTCAAACAAATAACCTTCGGATACAGCACTATGGAACCGCCTTTAATAGAAAACTTTAATTTGTCCTTAAGACCCGGTTCCCGGGTAGCATTGGTGGGCGGTTCAGGCAGCGGCAAATCTACTGTCGCGAAAATCATGGCAGGTATTCATCAGCCATGGTCCGGTGAAATCATCTTTGACGGTTGCCATAAGGATTCACTCCATCGAGGCGTGATTACAGCTTCTTTAGCCATGGTAGACCAGGAAATCAGCATGTTTCAGGGCACGATCAGGGAGAACATTACCTTATGGGACGATACCGTTTTAGAATTAGATTTGATTCATGCCGCAAAAGATGCCTGCATTCATGAAGATATTACTGCCAGGGTGGGAGGGTATGATCAGCCGGTGGAGGAGGGAGGAAAGAATTTTAGCGGCGGTCAACGACAGAGACTGGAAATTGCCAGGGCCTTAGTGCAAAATCCGACAATTATAATCATGGATGAAGCGACAAGTGCCCTCGATTCATTAACTGAAAAAAAGGTGGATGAAAACATTCGACAAAGAGGCTGCACGTGCCTGATTGTGGCCCATCGTCTCAGTACTATTCGCGACGCAGATGAGATAATTGTTTTGGACAAAGGCAAAATCATAGAAAGGGGTACACATGAAGAATTATGGATGAAGGGTAATGTGTATATGAACTTAATAAAAACAGAATAGGTGAGCTTCTGCAAAACAGGGCTATGAGGATCATAATTACAGGGGATATTATTGGATAACATAGATTATCTTAATGAAGAACGCTACGAAAGACTGCCGATAGGAGGGAACAGACCGCTTCTGTTGGATGATCCCGGTTCCGTGTATATCGTCGAGCAGGGAAAGATTTCCGTATTCCTGGTAAACCTTACCGCCGACAACAAACCGGGAGGAAAAAAATTTCTATTCTACGCGGA
Source organism: uncultured Spirochaetales bacterium (assembly GCA_964543975.1). Taxonomy (GTDB): domain Bacteria; phylum Spirochaetota; class Spirochaetia; order SPDA01; family CAZJBZ01; genus CAZJBZ01. The sequence continues at coordinate 15,232 of CAZJBZ010000030.1, read as the reverse complement.
ACAGGGTGACATGCTCTTCGGAATTACCCCGGAAGACGTATCAGGGAAGAAAGGTTTTCAAGCCGCAGGACTCGAGGGAACGGCTATTATTCGACTCAACATAAACCGGATAGAAAAACTTCTGCACGGGGAAAATGAAAAAGAGGTTATCTCTTCGGTAGTTTCTTGGCTGCGGACGGTAGAATTTATTCATTCAGAAACGATCTATAAACAAGAACAGACACTCCAGCCGACAATCAAGCCGAGGGAGTATATAAGCGATCCTTTACAGAGAGAATTATATAATAGTCAAATACTGCGATCGATCACCAGATTATATGAAGAGGAGAAACAGAACGAGCAAAAGCGTCTTCAAGAAAAAAAAGACACCGATGAACGTCTCATGGTCAACGCAATTGCCGGTCTTTCCTCACTTTTTCAAGAGAAAAAAGCGATAGATTTGGAAGAGTCGAGCGGTGATCATCTCCTGGATGCATGCCGTTTAGTGGGTCGGCATATGAATATCGATATTGTTTCCCCGCCGATATACATCGATCGGAATAGAGTAAAAAGAGCGATTTCTCTAGAGGACATTGCCCGGGCATCTCGGGTGCGTACGAGGAAAGTTTCTTTACAAGGACAATGGTATAACGAGGATAACGGTCCGATTCTGGGATATATGAAAGAAGATGACAGACCGGTTGCTTTGATTCCGGATTCTCCTTCAAAGTATATCGTAAACGACGCAGCTTACGGCAATACAGAGGTAGTGGATCGGAAAACTGTCTCCCACATAAAACCATACGGGTATATTATGTATCGCCCTTTTGAAAACAGAAAGATCAATTGGCTCGATCTCTTGAAATTCGGTTTTGAAAGCTGTTGGAAGCGAGATTTAAGTCTTATAATATTAATGGGGATTGTAGGTGGTATACTGGGGCTGGCGATACCCGTTGCAACGGGTATTGTATTCGACACCATTATACCGCAAGCCGAGAAGGGACAATTGCTGCAAATTGTTTTTTTCCTGGGCGCTGCTGCTGTGTCTTCCATGCTTTTACAATTCATCCGTTCAGTTGCCGCCCTCCGTCTGGAAGGGAAAATGGACGGTTCGCTGCAGGCTGCTATTTGGGACCGTGTATTAAGTCTGCCCGTACCGTTCTTCAGGGGTTTTTCATCGGGAGAACTGGCAATGCGGGCCATGGGAATTAACCGCATGCGTGCTATCCTCTCCGGAACAACATTGAATACGATCCTTTCCGGTCTGTTCTCCGTATTTAACGTTGCCTTGCTCTTTTATTATGACCCGCGACTTGCGGGGATAGCGATTGTTCTTGTTCTCTTAGCAATTCTTTTCATCGGTTATATAAGCTCTCGACAGGTAAAGTATGAACGCAAGGTGTTGGAAATATCGAACAAGATATCCGGATTTTTAATACAGCTCATCGGAGGTGTGACTAAATTCCGAGTAGCCGGAGCGGAAAAACGGGTATTTTACCATTGGACCCAAGAATTTAAAGAACAGCGCAAACAGTCGTTTAAAAATGAAACAATAGGTAACGTCTTAACCACCTTTAACGCTTTCTTTCCCGTGCTGTCCAGTATGGTCATCTTTTACGCGCTGATATCTCACGCGTCTCTGGCCCCGGGACAATTTATTGCGTTTAATACGGCGTTTATTAATTTCATGATAGCTTTGATATCCATATCTGAATCCCTGATGAATATCAATCTTATTGTTCCCCTCTACCAAAGGGCAAAACCCATCCTCGATACGCTGCCTGAATACGATGAGACGAAGATTACACCCAATCCGCTTACCGGATCGATCGAGGTGAGCCATGTTTCCTTCCGTTACGTAAAGGAAGGCCCTTATATCCTGCAAGATATTTCACTCCAGATTGATAGGGGTGACTATGTTGCTTTAGTGGGGCCCTCCGGGAGCGGGAAGTCCACCCTCTTCCGGATTCTATTAGGCTTTGAAGAACCTGAAACGGGCAAAGTTTATTACGATGATCAGGACCTGTCTAAAGTAGATATTCGGCTGGTTCGCCAACAGCTCGGAGTGGTACTTCAGAACGGTCAGCTCATGAGCGGCACTATTTTCAGCAATATGATAGGAGCAAAACCCAACCTTACGATTGATGATGCGTGGAAAGCGGCGAGGATGGTTGGGATTGAAGAAGATATTAAAGAAATGCCTATGGGGATGTACACAATGATTAGCGAAGGCGCAAGTACAATATCCGGCGGGCAAAAACAGCGGTTACTGATTGCCAGGGCAATCGTCAACAATCCGGAGATTATTTTTTTTGACGAAGCTACCAGCGCTCTGGATAATCGCACTCAATCGATCGTTAGTGAAAGCTTGGACCGGCTCGAGGTCACTCGGGTAGTCATCGCTCATCGTTTAAGCACGATTATAAATTGCAATAAAATTTTTGTTATGGACCGGGGTAAAATTGTGGAACGGGGTAATTACGATGAGTTAATGAAAAAGGGTGGCGTTTTTGCCGAATTATCGAAACGACAGCTTGCTTAAACGGAAGTCTCAAACCATGATTTTGTAAGAGGCCTAAGTGATAAAATTTTATTATTACAATAAGTGTGGACAAAAGGAAATATTCGATATATTATCTAGTTATAGATTTTGGTGAGGTCGACTCCAAAGCAACACCTACCTCATATACCTAACGCACTGTCGTTGTCTAAGGTATCCCCCCCACCAGCTGTTTTACTCGCAGCTATGTATCGTTACCAGTAAATGAGAAATAGTTGTGTAAAGTGTATTCATTATTTTACACAATGGCATATTAGATTCCTTAAGGAGGAACGGTAAATGTCAGTAGAAAGCGCAAAAGCATTTTTAAAAAAGTTCTCAGAGGACTCACAATTCAAAGCGGAATTTGAGGGTAAAGACGAGGAAGGGCGCCGACAAATGGTCAAAAACGCGGGCTTCGAATTCACAAAGGAAGAAATCAAGGAAGCAGCGGGCGTCGGTGAAGGGGAACTCAGCGACGAGGAACTCGAGAACGTTGCAGGCGGCGGTGTCGGCATTGCGACGGCCGTTGCGGCTGCCGTCACGGCAAGTTCGGCCTGTTATCACGGTTAGGATCCGTTCATCGGGAACGTATAAATCTCTCCTCCGTGTCTAAACGGAGGAGAGATTTGTTACTATTCCGGTTCATGTTCATTCACAGTTATCCTGTATCATGCAACTTGTCCTGACTGAACTTAATTACGGAGCACCGTATGAGTTTGCTTCTGATATTTCCTCCTTTTACCGGTGTAAATGGAATACATGGGGCCATCCCCTACCTAACGAGCTACCTCCGGTCTAAAGGAGCACAGGTCTCCTCTTTCGACGCGAACAACGAGTTCTTTCGATTTTTTCTCACGGGTAAAAATATCACTGACGGAATGGACCAAACCATCGAGCTATTGAAGGAACTCGATGGCACGACAACCCTCACGGATAAAGAGGGATTATCGTATTTATGGAACTCGAAAGCACTGCTTGACGCAAGCGATCTTCCGCCGCATTGGGAACAGGGGATCTTCGAGCCGTGGGGCGCTATAACCAGAGAAAAATACATGGGGAGGTTCGCCGCTTTCTCTGCAGCCCTGCCTTTAGCAAGTGCGCCTTATCCCGAAAAGATCGAGTGTTTTAACCTTGTAGGCTCCATACACTTCCACTCACCTTTATCAGGGTACTCGAGTCGTCAGGTGTTCCAGGGATTGGAGGGCGGGAACCCGTTATCCTCCTTCTTCGAAACAGTATTACCGGACATTCTCAAACGCGAGTCTCCCCGCCTAGTCGGTATCTCTATAAGTTTCGTGGACCAAGTGCACGCTGCATTCCGCTGCGCGAGCGTCATTAAGACACTCGACCCGGATGTTCATGTCACGATAGGCGGGACGTTCGTATCTTCCTGTATGCAACACACCGTACACGACCGCGTCTTCAAAATCATCGACAGCATGGTCATCGGAGACGGAGAAATACCCCTCGAGAAGATGGTGCATGAATTCTCAACCTCTCAGCCCGATCTAAGCCGCATACCCGGTCTCATATACAAGGAAAACGGCAGCATCAGAAGAAACGATGCCGCGCCGCCGTTGGCCATGGAGACATGTCCTCCCCCGGACTACTCGGATATCCAGGGCAGCTGTATCTTCCCCATGAGGGCCCTGTGGCAACATATCCGGTCCTCACGCGGGTGTTGGTGGAAGAAATGCGCGTTCTGCCGAACAGAGATGTCCCAGGTCAAAGACCACCAGCAGCCGAAAGCCGAGTACATCTTTGAACTGATACGCTCCGTGCTTGCACAGACAGGCAACATCAATTTCGGGTTCGTAGACGAAGCCGCCGATCCACGCATCATGGAGACGGCAGCACAGTGGCTCTTAAACGACCGCGTCTACATCAAATGGGCCTGCAACATGCGTCTTGAGAAAGAGGTCACGCTGGAACGCTGTCTGCTCTACCGGAAGTCCGGCTGCATAGACCTTAACTTCGGCCTGGAGACCTACAACAATCGCCTTCTTAAACTCATCACGAAGGGCACGAACACTAAAACAATAGATAACGTCCTCTCGAACGCGTCGTGGGCCGGGCTCCATTCTTTGGTCTATATGATCGTCGGGCTGCCTACCGAAACCGAAGAGGAAGCGCTGAAAAGTTTCGAGAAGATAAAAAAACTAAAGGACGATGGCACATTATCCTTCTATAACTACAGTTTGTTCGAACTCCTACCCGGCTCCGATATGTACAACACCCCCGAAAAGTACGGGATTACCAACATCGTTCCCGACCCGGACAAGGATTTCGGCGCAATGGTAGAGAACTACGACCGGACAGGAATCCCGGTCACTATGGCCGCTTTTCTCAGGAACCGTTTCAATTCCTACCAGAACCCGAGGGCGTTCCGGCAAGAGTTCATGGTAAACGGCCGGACTGTCTGTCTGAAACATGACCTACAAGAACTGCACAACCGCCTATTTCTCGGGTTAGCTGCCGAGAACGGTAATAGAAGAGGTGCCACCGAACAATGAGTGTTCTTCTGGTCTTTCCTCCTTTCGCGCTACCGAGAACGCCCCACCTTGCCGTACCGACCTTGGCAGCGTATCTGCGCAAGCAAGGTCTACAGGTAACGGCGATAGATGCCAACATCGAGTTATACCATCATCTCTTAACACAAGAGCGGATAGACGAAGGCAGAGCGTTCAGTGAGGACCGAATACGCGAACTCGATGCAAAAAAAAACCTCAACCACCATGAAAGAGAAGAGTATCTGAGGCTCTACCTCACCCTGCTCTTTCCGCGGCACGCTGCTAACGCGGAGCTTATCTTCGGCCATGAACGGTCTTTCAGTAAACTGCTATCCGCGTTCCACGCCGCCGTACTGAACATTAACGCTCTCTTTTTTCCGGAAACCATCGAGGTGCAACCCGTTTCGTACTTCATCCAATACAAATCTCCGTTCAACAAATTCTCGACCCGCGACATTCTCAAGAGCACTGAAAGCGAAGGGATGCTCTCCGGCTTCTTCGAAAAACTTCTGCAGCCGGTGCTGATAAAAGAACAACCGGTAGTGGCCGGAATATCGATATGTTTCGAGGATCAGGTCCACGCCGCGTTCCGTTGCGCCAAGGTCATACGCGCCTTATCTCCACATACACATATCACGATCGGAGGCACCTTCGTCGCCGCAAGCATGTCGGGGATATCGGAGGAACACAACCATTTATTTGAAACGATCGACAGCCTCATACCCGAGGACGGCGAGATCCCCCTCACCCGGCTTGTTCAAGAGATTTCCTCTCCCAGACCGGACCTGAGCAGTGTTCCCGGACTAGTCTACCTCGACGGTCCGAACATTCGGAGGAGCTCTCCGCCGAAACTCATCGACTTCGAGTCGCTCCCCGCCCCGGACTATCGCTCCTTTCCACTGGACCGCTACATCATACCGCGGAAGATAATGGGATTGCCTATCAGGTCGTCCCGCGGGTGTTACTGGCGACGTTGTGTGTTCTGCCGCACGGAGTCTTCGGTTATCCGCGATCATCAACAAGCTTCAGCCGACTATATCTACGATACAATCACCAAGGCTGCCGAAGAGACCGGGGTAAGACTGTTTAATTTCACCGACGACGCCGCACTCCCGAATGTGTTGGCCGGCTTCGCAAACAAGCTCATCAGCAACAAGGACCGTTTACACTGGACAACGACATTAAGACTGGATACAAGCATAACCCTTGAACGTGCTCTCATTTTTAAAAAATCGGGATGCACCAACATGCATTTCGGATTGGAGACATACAACGACAGGCTTCTCGCTCTCGCCGATAAAGGCACCACAGTCAAAGCGATCGACCGGATATTGTCCAACATCTCCTGGGCAAACATATACGTTCTCGTCTACATGATGGTCGGTTTCCCCACGGAAACCGAAGAGGAAGCTGTCCAAACCTACAAGGTAATCAAGGAATTACAGAGTAACGGTATGATTAATAAGTACATGTACCATGGCCTCCAAATATTACCCGGTTCACGGTACTACAGAGAGCCGGAGAAATACGGCATACGGAATATAAGAATCCCGGAGGGACAAGACCTCCCGGCAGCGATACACGATTTTGAAGTGGACGGTATGTCCCGGTCGACAGCCGGACGGTTGGCCTTGGAATTCAATCTTAACGGCCCCGTTTGCTTCAACCAAGATGTCTCTTTCGACGATCGAACCATGACATTAAGACACGACCTGAATCGTATTTTTAATGAAATATCCGACCGTTCCCCGCACCCATTATAATCAGAGGAGACCGGACGTATGAGTATACTGCTCATCTATCCTCCTATCACCTATCCGCGTTTCCCGCAACTGGGTATCCCGACCTTGTTGTCCTACCTGCGGCCGAGAGGAATCGATGTCACCGCTATCGACGCCAACCTCGAATTCTTTCAAACCTTCCTGACGGAAAAACGGATCAATGAAGGTCGGGAGTACATAGAGGAGCGTATCGATGAACTCAACCGAAAACATGTTCTTGAACGGCATGAAAAAGAAGAATTCCTGGAGTTGGTTTCTCTGATACACAGCTGCGGCGGCAAGCAGATACTCACGGGAGATGAAATCTTTACTTCTCAAAAGAGTATGAACACACAGGCGAAACAGGACGCCTTCCGGACGGCGGCACTTTTTTCCAGTATCCCTTTCTTCCCTGAACGGATAATTATCAAGATCAAATCCCTGCTGATTTCATACCTGAGCAGTTTCAACAATTTCTCGTCGACCGATATACTTCGAAGCTTGCAACACGGTGGTATACTGTCGGGTTTCTTTGAAGTTCTGCTCCCTCCTCTCCTTTCCCGTCAAAAACCGCGTATCGTCGGGATATCGATAAGCACCGAAGGCCAGATACTCGCGGCGTTCCGTTGCGCGGCCGTCGTCAAAAGAATCCGGCCAAATATTCATGTGACGATCGGCGGGTCCTTCGTGTCCTCCACTATGAGCCGATTGAATAACAAACGCTTCTTCGAGGTGATCGATTCCATGGTACTCGGCGATGGGGAAATACCGTTGGAACGTCTCGCTACCGAGCTGTACGCGACAACACCGGACCTGACCACTGTACCCGGCCTGGTGTACCATGACGGTGAATCTATCCGTAAAAACATGCCCGCGCCTGTCATGGACCTGGAATCACTCTCTCCGCCTGATTACAGTACATTCGATCTCGATCGCTACCTTATGCCCCGCTCTTCCATGTACCTTCCCTTTCGTTCATCACGCGGCTGTTATTGGAAACGCTGCGTCTTCTGCCGGACCGATTCGCCCCTTATCTGCACATATCAGCAGGCCACGGCCGACCATTCGTTCGAGATGCTTCGCTCAATAGGCGAGCAGACAGGGATTACCTCTTTCGCGTTTAGTGATGAAGCCCCGCGACCCGCGGAAATGGAAAAACTCGCCGCAACACTAATGCGCGAAAATGTACGAATACACTGGAGCACCAATTTCCGATTCGAGAAGAGCATTACCATGGACCGCTGCATGACACTCAGAAAAGGCGGGTGCACAAACATCAGTTTCGGCATAGAGTCGTACAATGACCGTCTTCTCGAATTAATCGATAAAGGAACGACGGTCGACACCATCAAGACCATACTCTCCAACATCTCATGGTCGGGAGTATACGTCTGGACCTATATGATGGTCGGCCTGCCCTCCGAAACGGAGAATGAGGCCCGCCAAGGTTATATTGCGATAAAAAAACTCATGAACGAAGGATTTATAGGTAATTACCTCTATAATTCATTTCAGCTTTTTCCCGATTCTATCACTTTCAAGGAGAGGGAACGGTTCGGGATAACGGGAATACAGGTCCCCGAAGGACAGGACCTCGAAGGACCGCTGCTGCAGTTTGAAACACCCGGAATGTCGAGGGTTACCGCGGAAAAACTCTGTACGATTTTTAATTTCGATACAATTCCCGAACCTATACAAGAGATAATGAGTAGAGGCCGAGCAATTACTTTGCAGCACGATACACAACAGTTATTATTCGAAACCTATTTATCCCTTAAGGAACGGTAAAGCAAGCCATCGTATCCCATGCCGGCCGAAGATTACCGATCTGACAGTGGCTTTATACTTCCTACATTTAAGAAGGTTCGGGGCCTTACGCGTAACGTTATGAGCAAGGGTCACTCCCGTAAATCCGGACCGTTGTGAAGAGAGGTCGGGAGAAATATCTTCCGCAAGTTTATCGAGAGGATAGATCGCCAATACTGTCCCTCGCAGCTTGAAAAAAGCGATTTGATCGGTTGGTCCGGCATCGGTTTTGAAACCGAGCCCCTTATTATAAAACGAAAACGATCTCTTAAAATCGGTCACCCCCAGCGTTATGATCGAAATTCTCGGTTCCATTCCTTCCTCCTTTGATTCTATGCCGATAGCTGCGGCACACGACTGATTCCCTTACCGATTGTCAATTGTTGTGCCTACCCCGAACTGTACAAATTATTGTCCCATTGCGGCAAGATTCTCTTTTCAGCCTCCCGGACGGAATCAGTGCTCAGCAGATTCAAGATGATAAGGCAAGGCGGTGAACAAGCAGGGCGAACGCAGTTGGAAAAGCATGCTTTTCCCATGGCGCGGTACATTCACTGAAAACCAATTTTCCAGAAAAGGAGTACCGTATACGAGGTGACATACCACATTTGGAGCAAAGACAACCGCGCCGTTGTCGGCTTGGTTTGGTACAATCCTTTACACCACTGTGCTTGTCATCTGCGGCCTCTTTCGAATCTCTCCTTGGATGATCGTTAACAGTTTCCTCTTGTTACCACTGTTGTTCCTGCTTCTCGGTTTTCTCGTTCACGTCGTCGGTATCCCGGGAAATCCGGTCTCGGGCAATGTTATCGCTCAGGTATTTTTCCCTGCCTTTACCGCATTTAAACTTATCTTTGTTGCTTTGTTTGGTACACTATTTCTTGGAGTTGTAATCGGTCCGGGACTCCTCGTCCATCGGATAATCCGGGATACTGCGGGTCTCGGTGTGGAGCAGACAGCGCGTATTGTTAGGAGTGTTATCGGCGGGCTCCTTCGGTACTGTCAAAGCCATCACAAGCGAACCTATCCAGATGACCGAGATAAAGAGATATCTCTTTATCTCGGTTCGAGGCAGCGGAAAGCGAATCATACCCAGGGAAACTTTTATCCACGCTATCAAGTTTTATTTCCTGCGGCAATACTATTATAGCGTTAAAAACTTAGTTCACATTTCGGATTCCTGCTTCGGCATACGTACCAGTTGGCATGCCGTGCAACGGGAAATACCTCCACTGAATCGAAAAAAGAGTTCATTTCCGAAAGGCCCTGTTTCACAAATGAAAAATATCCGCCGCCCTCGAGTAGCTCGATAAAATCGATAAAAAGTCCGTGTTTTTGCTTGTAGTCATGAAAGATAAGAGGACCTCTCGATATCCGCAACGCTTCCTCGAACAGTCGTCTGCGTGCTTCGGTTTCCAATCCATGGACAACCTGGGCTGCGGTCACCAGATCGAATGAGTTATCATCGAACGGCAAACGAGAGGGCAGCTCTCCGTTTTCCTCAAGGGTGGTAATTCGGCAGCGAAGATTATGTTCACGCGCTATTTGTACCATCCTCTGTGAGATATCCACGCCTTCCACCCGGTATCCAGAGAGTTCCAGCGCGCGTGTGAAAGCACCGGTCCCGCAACCGATGTCCAGGACATGACTTCCCGGAAGAGGAAAGAGAGCGGGATAATGCTCCTTCATAGCTGCGATAATGCGGGTATAGTTTTTTATCTGACGTCGAAAAAACCAGCTATAAAGAGAGGCAATGAAATCAAAAACCCGCTTGTGTCGTTCAAGATCCATGACTGATGACTTTCCCCCTAGCCAATATACAGTCGAGGGTCTGCGATGTCTACTTGTGCGCTGTAATCCTAAGCGTAGGCCCTTAGAATTGCTCATCGTTAGCGAAAACACATGCGATAATTCCGTCGTTCCCCCTTCCGGATTCAATACCTTATTCTTTTCCCGCATCTCCCTTTTGGTTTTTCGCAGAAAAAGAGGGCAACATTGATTTCACATAATACTGACACTGTGCTTGTACCGAAGATACGGAAAAATCGGGCTGCCCTCAAGGACGTGGAAAGAGTGAGCGTTGACATATGCGTAATAATGTTATAATCTTTCTACTCTATTATTATAATAATTTGGAGGTTTCACAGCATGGATACCGCCGCATTAGCCGGGAAAACGGACGTTGTCTGCTTGGGAATTCTGGTTGCTGATTTTTTCCCCAACCCTATAGCACGCTTCCCCAATCAGGGAGAGTTGATGACCATCGATTCCATTACTCTTTCGACAGGCGGCTGTGCCGCAAATACCGCGGGAGGGCTTAACAAATTGGGTATCTCCACTGGCATTGTCGGTAAAATAGGCACCGATGTGTTCGGTCGGTTTATCCGGGAAGACCTACAGGGCAGGAGTATCGATACGTCCGGCATTTCGGTTTCACAAAAAAGCGAAACCTCCAAAACCATCATCATCACCATACAGGGGGAGGACCGAAGATACCTCCACCTTCTCGGCTCCAATGCCGATTTTCGATTGGAAGATATCGACCTCGATTATATTTCCGCCTCGAAAGTTCTCTATATAGGAGGTTTTTTAGGTATGGCCGATTTCGGAGGGGGCGATTGCAAGAAGGTGCTGGAGCATGCGAAAAAGCATGGCATCATTACCGTGCTGGATGTGATTACGCCCCAAGCCGGTGAATACTTGCCTCTTTTTAAAGAGATTTTACCCTTGGTAGATTATTTTTTTCCTAATGATGACGAGGCCCGTCTTATTTGCGGCGAAGAACAGCCGGAAAAACAGGCGGAGTGTTTCCTGGAATTGGGAGCGGGTACCGTGGTAGTTACATCGGGATCACAAGGGCTTATCGCAAAGACCGGTAAAGAGACGGTGGTTGCAGGCTGTTATTCCGTCCCTTTCGTTGACGGGTCCGGCGCGGGTGACGCTTTCGATGCCGGGTTTATCTATGCCTTACTGGAAGGCAAAACACTAAAAGAGGCAGTCTCCTATGCCTCGGCTATGGGAGCTTCCTGTGTACGCCGACTCGGCTGCCTGGCGGGTCTGTTTACACCCGACGAATTAGTCGATTTCGTGAGTACGCGGCAGCTGCCGGGTTAAACGATTTTGGAGACCGCTCTGAGTAGGCCGAGTTGAACGGCAGCTAATACTCCTGAACCAGGTGCCGTGCCGCATCGGCGATGCGGTCCGGTTGAGGCACGTACATTTTTTCCATTGGCGGAGAAAAGGGCGGTGGCGTGTTGGGAGCTGCCACTCTTGTAATCGGTGCCAGCAGATAGTCCGGAATCCGTTCCGCGATTTGCATGCCGATTTCGGCCCCCACTCCCCCTTGCTTAGGCGATTCCTCCACGATCACGAACCGACCGGTCTTTTTCACGGATTCCACTATGGTATCGATATCCGGCGGCCAGAGCGTACGAGGATCGATGACTTCGCAGCTGATCCCTTCTTCCTCAAGTCCCTCTGCCGCCTGCAGGCAAAAGTGTTGCATCAGCAAGCTGCCGATCAAGGTTATATCGCTTCCTTCACGGCTTACTTTAGCCTTACCGATGGGAACTAAAAACTCATCATCTGGAATTTCGGATGATGCATCGACGGTCTCCTTCTCCGCGCGAGCACCTTTCGATCCGTACAGCAGCTTATGTTCGAACATCAGAACCGGATCGTCGTCCCGTACTGCGCTGCGCAGAAGACCCATAGCGTCATACGCAGTGGAGGGCGCGACAATCTTGATTCCGGGACAGGACATGAAGTAAGGTTCCAGGCATTGAGCGTGTTGCGCGCCTCTGCCGGTGACCCCGATAGGTGCCCGCATGACGATGGGGACACTGACCTTACCGCCGGACATATACCGCATTTTGGCTATTTGGTCCACGATCTGGTCCATGGCACAGAGCAGAAAATCGCCGTACTGAACGTCCGCAATCGGCCGCATTCCCATGACCGCGGAACCGCAGGCCATACCGAATATAGCAACCTCCGAAATAGGAGTATCGACAATGCGTTCGCGGAAATCTTTTTCCAAACCCAGGGTTACGGTAAACGCTCCACCAAAACCACCGGGTATGCCGATATCCTCTCCGATGCAGAAGACGGAAGCGTCCCGTTCCATCTCTTGACGAATCGCCTTGCGTAATGCTTCCGCGATGCTCATTCGTTCCGTACTCATCTGGGCACCTCCATGCTGGTGTATAGGTCATTGTAGGCATCTTCAGGTTCGGGAAGCGGACTGTTCTGCCCGTATGTGATAGCTTCTTCCACTTTCGTTTCGGTTTCTTGTTTCATAATCGTTTTAATATCACCGGACAATACACCGGCTTTTGACAACAAATCCTCACATTGAGGGATTGGGTCCTTCTCCTGCCAATATGCTTTCTCTTCCTTGGTCATGTAGTTGTTCGGGTCCCGTCGGGAATGGCCGCATAAACGGAACGTTTTCAATTCCAGCAGTGTGGGGCCATTTCCGTCTCGTGCACGGTCGATCACTTCTTTGGCCGCCTTGTATACGGCAAATACGTTCATTCCGTCGGCAATTACACCGGGAAGTCCGTATCCGGCCGCCCGGTCCGCTACGTGCTCAAGTTTGAGGACTTTGTTGATACTGGTGGAAGCCCCGTAGAGATTGTTTTCACATACAAAAACCGCCGGTAGATTATAGACGGTTGCCGCGTTGACCCCCTCATGGAAAGCCCCTTCGTTGGAAGCCCCGTCGCCGAAAAAGCTCACGGCTACACGTTGTTCTCCCCTTAGCTTGAATGCCAAAGCCATCCCCGCGGTTATGGGTATGTTTCCGCCGACGATAGCTATGGCAGGCAGCATACCCTGCTCCAGATCTCCCACATGCATCGAGCCGCCTTTTCCCTTGCAGCAGCCGGTCGTCCCGCCGTAAAGCTCCGCCGCAATGGCCTGCATACTGATACCCCGGGCAATGGCGTGACCGTGAGGACGATGGGTGGAGGCGATGACGTCGTCGTGTTGCAGTGCACTGCAGACCCCGACGGCACAGGCCTCCTGACCGATATACTGGTGGACCGTGCCCGGCATTTTGCCTTCGAGGAAAAGGTAGCGAATGCGTTCTTCGAATTCACGGATTTCCAGCATTGTCCTGTACATCTCCAAGGTCTTCTTTTCTCCGATGGTTTCTATTATTTGCGTAAGTTCTTTTTGTGACAGCTCGGTGTTCGGGCGTTCGGATTTCATACAAACAACTCCTGTTCTATAATTTCTTTGATCTTCCCCATAAACGCGGCCCCTTGGGCGCCGTTGATAACACGATGGTCGAAGCTTCCCGTTACCGTACAGGTCCGCTGTATACTCATGCGGTTGCTGTCTTCTTCGACAGCGAGAATTTTTTTCGTTCGGGCAAAGGCAAGGATGGCCGTTTGGGGAGGATTGATAATAGCGTTAAACTCGTCGACCGAAAACATTCCCAGATTGGTTATCGTGAAGGTACCGTCCGTAAAATCCTCGGTGCTGATGGAGCCGGTTTGGATTTTGGTTGTAAGCCGACGAACTTCCGTGTTCAGTTCTTTAATATTTTTATCTTGAACGTCCCGTACGATGGGGACGTAGAGATTGTCTCCTAAGGAGAGGGCGAAGCCGATTGAACGGCCCGGATGGATGATCAATGTATCATCCTGATACCAGCTGTTGAAGCGGGGATAGTCGCCCAATGCCTTTGAACAGGCCGCCATCAGCAGCGCGGTCATGGAATATTTTTTCCCCTCCTTATCCGGATGGGCATCCCGCCATTCCAGCAGCGCATCCATGCCGACCGATGTTTTAAGGTAGTAGTGGGGTATGTTCGCGGTACTCATGGAAAGCCGTCGTGCGACGAGTTGCTGTTGCCCGGAGAGCGCCCGGACTCCGGCGCTGCCGGCTGCAGCCTGCTTTCGCTCGCCTTTTTTGGCTTCTTCCCGCTCCGGTTTTGCCGATCGTAGGTAGGCCTCGACGTCCTTTTTGGTAATCAATCCCTTAGCGCCTGTGCCTTGTATCTCGGCAAGGTCGACGTTGTATTTTCGGACAAGGTTGCGTACCAGCGGGGTCGCCAGGACCCCCCTGTCGTCCCGCGTTTTGCGCGTTATGCCCCGGCGGCCGCCCTGTTTGCTTGTGCCGGCGGTTTTATGTGGGGCGGTTTCGGCAGCTACGTTGGTAACCCCGGGGGTGCCGCTTCCGGCGGGGGTCGTCCCGGCCGACTGTTCCTCCTCGACCTTTTCCCCCTTTTCTCCGATGATCGCAATGACCGTCCCGGCCGTAATCTCGGTTTCCGGCTCCCCGATCAGCTTGAGGACGGTGCCGGAAGCAAAACTTTCCACCTCCATGGTGGTTTTATCACTCTCGATCTCACAGAGAGGGTCGCCCTTCTTTACTTCATCGCCCGGCTGCACCAACCAACGCATCAGCTCGACAATTTCCGTCGTCTGACTCAACTTGGGCATGGTAATGTTCTTTGCCATAATGACTGCTCCGTACTATTGATATCACATGATACCCGTATCATTCGATAAGGTCAAGATAGATTATAACAAATTTATTAAAAGTATATAACTTTATTATTTTTGTATTCGTGCTTATGGACAAATAAGAAGTCAGAATCCTCTTACAGGGTTGTTTTTCACTCG
>CAZJBZ010000029.1:17269-19110 GCA_964543975.1 uncultured Spirochaetales bacterium | reverse complement strand
TGTTAGGGAGACCGTGATCGTATGAGAGTATTGATTACCGGGGGGGTAAAATCCGGGAAAAGCTCCTTCGCCGTCTCTTTAGCGGAAGAAAGGTTTACGGAACGATTTTTTTTAGCCACAGGCGTTGCCTTTGATGATGAAATGCAACAGAGAATCGAGCACCATCGGAGAGAAAGAAACGGGCGTTTTCAAACAATTGAAGAGCCGGTAGAAATCCATTCAGTCCTTCAGAATGATATGATCGTTGATGATATTACGGTATGGCTCAATAACCTGTTCTACAGAAATATCGAAGAAAGATGGGAAACCATAATCGATCAATTCATCGAAAAGATGCCGGAACGCGTTATAGTTGTTACCAATGAAACAGGTATGGGGAATATCCCGTTGGACGGAACGATGAGAAAGTACAATAGATATCTTGGCGCGGTCAATAAACGTCTAGCTGCCTCCGTTGACGAAGTCTACCTCATGGTGTGCGGCATTCCGGTAAAGATAAAAGAGAGAGATGGACGATAATAGAAGAAGCAGTCATTATATCTGAAAGAGGCCCGCATGATTATTTCGACACCGTCTTATGTTATACCCGGAACCTACCTTGAAAACGTTCGTGTTATCGGCAACGATAGCAGAATCGGTTCGGTAGAACTCCTTTTTTTTATCTACGACGGAGAGACGGAAAACCTTTTTATGAAAGAACGAGAGGAGATCAAACGATTTCGGAAGCAGCTGCGGTTCACCGTCCACATGCCGGACAACCTTACTTCACGACATGAAGCGTTGATAGAAGCGACCGACGATCTTGCCGACTCGTACGTCCTCCATCCGCCTGAAGGAGATCCTGTTTCGTTTGCCGAAATGGTGAAGGGTTGGGTTTCCAGATACGGGAAAAGATTTCTCCTCGAGAATTTGATCGAAAGGGATTTTTCCGAAACCTTGGAACTGTGCGGAGACGCAATCGACATCTGCTGTGACTGCGGCCATCTTTTAATTCGCGGTGAACGCCCTCTGGCTTTCCTTCAGCATTATGGTCCCAGGGTACGGGAAATCCATCTCCATGGCGTCAAAGACGGCTGGGACCACAGACCCTTTTCCGCGAATGAGGGGTGGTTTCAGGAAATTGTGCCTTTTCTCAGCTCCTTCAGTGGGATCTGTAATATCGAACTGTTCGCGCTGGAAGAGGTAAAGAAGGTATTAGACGTTCTGTCCGAAACGAAATTAGCAGGGAGTCTGTGGTGAGATTGGGCAAGAGATTTATTTCCACTTTTTCTTTGGTGAGTAGAATTCCCTTCAAACGAGTCGCGGATGTTGATTTTTCATTGACCGGGTTCTACTTACCCCTCATCGGAATCGTCATACTGCTGATAAATATGATGATATACACTTTGTTCGCGTCTCTGGTTCCGGAGGCGTTTCTTACCGTAATAACACTGATCGCGGTACAGTACCTTCTCTTTAATCTCTTTCACTTTGACGGTTTGCTCGATACAGCCGATGCTTTAGCAGTACATGCCGACAGGGAAAAGAGGCTTGAGATTCTCAAAGATGTTTCGGTTGGCGCGTACGGATTTTTTTTCGGCGCTCTCTATGTTAGTTTAAAATTGTACCTGCTCTATCGAGGGGTCGTTCATCTCCATATTTTGACGGTACCCCCTGCACACAAGATGTCGGCGGCCCTCTTTCTCCTCTCCTATCCGGTCTCCGGAAGGATCGCCGCTTCGCTTATCCCCTGCACCCTTCAACCGGCTAAAGAAGGAGGTCTCGGGGCCTTACTGAAACCGTATAAACCGCTTTTTGCCGTCATCGGCTCTCTCGCTTCAGTCATTATTGTGTTTCTTTCC
>CAZJBZ010000029.1:13006-17259 GCA_964543975.1 uncultured Spirochaetales bacterium | reverse complement strand
GGAAATGCGGGTATGGAGAGCGGGTATGCTTTTTATGTCCCGGTTTTTTTAGGCGGAATAATCGGGTATTGTGTAACCTATTTCCTCTACAGGAGGAAAATAGGCGGATTTACCGGCGATACTCTGGGATTTGCGGTAGAAACAGGGGAACTCTTTCATCTTATCATTTTCTATCTTCTTCTTCTCTATGGACTATAACATGACGGACCACAATAAACCGGCAGCACACGGCGGCAATATTCGGGAATTAGCGGAAAAGAGAGGCGTGTCTCCCGATACTATTATCGATTACAGCGCGAATATCAATCCTCTCGGGCCTCCATCGTGGCTCGATGACTGTATTAGAGCGGTCATCCCCGACATCGTTCATTATCCGGACCGAACGAATAAATACCTTGTGAGGGCTATTGCCGAAACATACGGAATCTCGGAAGAGCGTATCGTTGTAGGTAACGGGACAACCGAGCTCCTCTTCACAGTTCCGCGGGTCGTAACCGCGGAAAGGGCGCTTGTCCCTGTGCCGTCATACGGAGACTACGGTTACGCTGTCCGCCGGGCAGGAACAGAGGTCATCGAAATGGTATTGCGAGAGGATGATCGATTTATTCTGAATTGCGGGGAGTTGGAGAAGGTCCTCGAAACCAACGGCTTCAAGAAAAACGGTGGCGGTCTGGTGCTTATCGGGCAGCCGAACAATCCCACCGGGCTTCTTGTAGACAGGGCCGGCCTCATGAAGACTGTTAGTCGATTTCCCCGCACCTTGTTCTGCATCGATGAAGCTTTCGCGGATTTTGTCGAGGATTATTCCGACTTGGTTTCCGTCGAATTACCGAATTTATTAGTCTTCAGGTCATTTACGAAATTTTATGCAATACCGGGTCTCCGATTGGGGTGGGCGGCTTGTCCGGCTGAAACGGCACGAGAGTTACGCGTCAGTCTGCCGAGTTGGTCGGTGAATGTGTTCGCTCAGGAAGTGGGGCGACGCGCCTGTTTCGACCTTGAATATGCTGAGGCAACGCGTCGATATGTGGGAGAATCCCGCAAGAAGTTATACGAAGCGCTCACACGATTCGAGCAATTGACAGTCTACCCGGGGACCGCAAACTATCTCTTTGTCCGCATCGACGCGCCGGGAATCACCGCTGAAAAGCTTTTTCGTTTTTTACTATCCAAAAATATTGCCATCCGGCTCTGCCGTACGTATCGAGGACTGGATGACCGTTTTTTCCGGTTGGCCGTACGAACGAACGAAGAGAACGATATGGTTGTTAAAGAGATCGGTCACTTTTTTGGGTCCGTGCCGGAGCGAGGCCAATGATTCCCTTTGAATTGAAATTGATCGCCGCGGTAGGACTCGATCTGCTGGCAGGTGATCCGAGGTGGCTCCCCCATCCCGTTCGTCTCATCGGCAGTTACGCATCGGTGAACGAGTTGTTCTGGAGAGAACAGATACGGAACCGCTTAACCGCCGGTTTTGCCGCCTGGCTTACGGTGGTCCTTACCGTGATTGCCGTAACCGGCGTCATCTTGTGGCTTTCCGGACTCATCCATCCCCTTGCCAAAGATATTTCCTCCATCTTTGTCCTCTATTTCTGCATAGCCGTGAAAGACCTTTCACTCCACGGTGAGAGGGTCAGGAACGCCCTCCGGAGGGGGGACATTCAGGAAGCGAGACTGGCCGTGAGTTTCTTGGTTAGCCGGGATACTACCCATCTTGAAGAAGAAGAGTTGCTTCGAGCTGCAGTCGAGAGTCTCTCCGAGAACTCCTCAGACGGGATTACGGCTCCTCTTTTTTATGCCGTTATAGGCGGTCCGATTCTCGTAATGGTCTATAAAGCGGTGAGTACTCTGGATTCTATGTTCGGATATAAAACTGAGCGGTACCTTCGTTTCGGGTATGTATCCGCGAAGGCGGACGATATTTTCAATTATATTCCGGCCCGTATTACGGCGTTTTGCACGGCTGTCATGTCGTTCATCGTGGGAGGGACCTTCTCGGGAACGATGCGTATCGTTCTGCGCGACGGAGACAAAAATCCAAGCCCCAACGCGGGAGTGGTTGAGGCGGCATTCGCCGGAGCGTTAGGAGTCCGTTTGGGGGGTGAAAGCACCTACTTCGGAAAAACAGTACAGAAACAGAGAATCGGCGATCCCTTACAACAGCTGCATCATGATCATATAGAGAAATCAAAACGGCTTTTTTGGGCGGCCGGAGCTCTTTTCCTCTGCATCGGTATAATCATTCGGACTGCGTTCAACATAGTAGTTTGAGGAGAGCGGGTGAGGGACGGCTCGTTTCAGCTTTCATCGTGGTAGAGCGCGGTCTTTTGCATCGGGTCTTTGAACCACCAGAAGAGGAAAGCGAGTATTACCATGTTTATTACGGATGCTGCCGCGAAGAGGTTCCATTCGGGCGTTCCTGAGGCGATCCCTCCGACGAAGGAGTAGAGCTTAATACTGATGGTATATTTGGTATCATCATTGAGGAAAAGCAGAGGGGCCATGAACCCGTTCCACGCCCCGAGGAATGCCACGATGATCGAAGTCGAGATGACCGGAAGTGAGACCGGCAGAAGAATGGTAAAGGTGTATCGCAGCGGCCCCGAACCTTCCAGCTCGGCGTAATCGCGGAACGATTCCGGAATCGAGTTTAAATATGCCGTCATGGTAAATAACGAAAACGGCACGGCGTGATAAAGATAGATTAAAACTAACGGAACGTACGTATTGATCAAATTGATTTTCAGGAAGAGAGAGTAGAGCGGGATAAGGGTGTGCATGCCTCCCGCGATTCCCAACAGCTGCACGGTGGTGAGCACTCGGTTACCGAGGCGGGGCGGGCGAAGTGATAAGAAGGCCGCTGTGGGAAAGGTCACCAGCGGAATCAACATCCCCGTAAAAATGGCCAGGACAAGTGTGTTGAGAAAGAAACGGTGGATGTGCTCATCCGTAAAGATAGAAAGATAACTGGAAGGTGAGAAGAACGGCGGGACAAGCGAATCGATATAACAAACACTCATCCTTGATAGGCTCATCCAGAGAAGCATAAAGAGAACGAGGAGGGTGGCGGCAACCATGACCGTCACTCCTGAAGTGGAGAGAAAGCCCCAGACGGAACGACGCAGAAACGGTAGGAGGGTAGCGTTTCGGACGAATTGTGTTTTTACTGATTTTCCACGCGGACCGCCCTCCTTTTTTTCAGAACTGTTCGAGTTCGCCCTTTCCCGGAGGCTGTCTTTTTCTGAAGGAGCTAAAAAAAAGTAACCCACCATCGCGAAAACGATGCCGGGTGTGAATGCCTCAAAAAAACCGTTCCGCGACAGGGCGATAAAAAAGATGATCCACTGTAAACTCAAAAGAAGAGAGTATAACCTTCGTCTTGCATCACTCTTGATGATCGCCAGGTAACCTGCAGACCAGAGAAGCCCCCACGGGAAGAAGAAGAGGGGCTGGACAAAGGCAACGAACAGCCGGACCGTCAGTTTCTTTCGTTTCAATCTTCTTCTTTGGATCAGCCAAAAGACCATCACCAGAAAAACGATAACCGTCGTAATCATGGCGTAACTTGCGGTAATTCCGAAATCGTCGGTTTCGCTGAATATTTCATAGAGCAAAACGGAGAGTGTTGTCGTAGCTCCTATTATGTGCTGTTCCGTAATACCTGAAACTAAAGGAGGTCCGCCCGAAGTCATAAGAAATATGACCGTGAATTCTGTTGCCGCCTTGAGGAAGTTGAGAAGACCGATTGCCGCCAGCGTTGGAAGGACCGCGGGAAGGAATATACTCAAGGCTTTATCCGCTCTTCCCGCGCCTTCCAATTCCGCAGCCTCAATAACAGTGCGGGGTATCTTTTTTACTGCCCCCCAAAGAACGAACGTCGTCAGCGGGACGGTGAGCCAAAGACTTACCGTAATCGCGGACAGAAACCCGGCAGCCGGATCGAGTAACAGGTTGAATTCTATTCCCAAAAGGTCCGTCAGAACGGACGTACCGCCGTTACCGTGGATTATGGCCCGCCAAATTGGAACGGCGATATAGACCGGAATTCCCCAGGGAATAAGAAGGATTCCATAAAAAAATGACGCGAACCGTCTCTTTCCGTTTGTAAGTGCGGCAGCGAAGAGAAATCCGATGCCGACACTCAGCAGTGTGGCTGTTCCGGCCCAAAGAAGCGTAATAGAAAGACTGTAGGCAAAACCCCTGTCGGTAAGTAGGAAACGGTAGTTGTCTATTCCCGCGAACGATTTCTCACC
>CAZJBZ010000029.1:9371-12996 GCA_964543975.1 uncultured Spirochaetales bacterium | reverse complement strand
GGTGTCGTGAAAAAAGGAGGTAAGAAAGGCATCGCCGAAAGGGGCGATGCCGATAAAGGCCACAACAACGATAAGAGGGACAAGTCCTAAGAGTGAGTAGTGAGCGAGTTTCCTCATGACCGGTTAAAAATTCAAGCCGTTCGCTTCAACTTTGATTTCTTTGATCATCTTAACACTTATGTGACCTTCGATATTCGGGTTATCGGGACCTATTTTTACGGTCCGAATGTAACCGGGGTCCTCCGGCATGTAACTGTCGTCGCTCTTGAATGCAAGGAGCCACTCTCCGTTGAAGGTGTCCACGATGGTTTCCCCCGAGTAACTCATCTCATATCCGTCCATGGCCACGAAGGTGATCGTTGACTCCGGCTGCAGATCGAAGAACGACCGAAGGAAGTCGGCAAGCAGCACTCCGCCGTACGTGTGAGTATAGGTTGTGCCCGCGGAGGTGGTGAAACTGCCTTGCCCTTCGGCGTAGTAGGGGGACGATTCCAGTTCAGGTAGTGTAAAAAGGTTCGTTTCATCTCCTATGCTCACCTTCAGTTTGAAATCCGTTCCCGCTCCCGCGCTCTCCACCTGCTGCTTCGATTGGTCCCCTATATCGAGTTCTACCGAGGTGAGCATTTTGATCCACAGAGTACCCGGCGCGTCACCGACAATTCGCGGCTCTACCTGCTCATCATCCACTTCGTTTACAAGGTAGAGCGCGTTAAACGGTATATCTTTGGTGTTGAACGTAACACTATAACCGTCTTCGGCTGTCAGGGTGATGTCGTACCCTTCGCTCCATCGGGCCGCGTCGAAGGTTTTCCCGTCATCGGACGATCCGTCGGCCAGACCGATGACCGACCAGAGTGGAATTCCTTCGTACGTGTTGCTTTCACCTTTCCGCTCCAGTGTTATCGATTTGTAGAGGGAGGGTCCCTTTTTCAATGCCAGATAGGTCACCCCGTCCAGCCGGACCGTCTCCGGACCTTCTACCGTAATGACCCAATCCGGCGCTTTTTCTTCCATCTGGGTCGCTTGTTTCGTATCCATTTTCGGTTCCGGCGATGACCCGCATCCCCAGAAAAAACTAATGAGTAAGCCGAATGCAAGAAGCTGAACTATTGGATAGAGTTTTTGTTTCACGTTCATTTTCCTCCTTTACTTAAGTTTTCTGTTTATTATTGCTTGACCCTGGTCGAGGGCCGATTCTACACTCATTTGACCCGATAGAACGAAACGGAGCAGTTTCCACATCGTGTTTTTATAAATCGCGTATGACGGTTGGGGAGGTACGACGGTACCGATCGCGGCGCTTCGAAGCAGCGCGCCATAGAGAGGACCGTCCTGCCGCAAAAGATGCCACGTTTCCGCGTTCGCCGGAAGTTTTGTCGCCTGAATCGGGAACCGCTGTTGGACACCTATTCCGGTCAGGAATTGAATAAGACGGGCGGCCAAAACGGGGTGTCGTGTTTTCCGGGTTATTGAGAACCCTTTGAAATCGAGCATAGGAGAGAGAGGGCGGCCCGTTTTTTCATTATAAGGATAATTGACTGCCGCAAAGCTGATGCCTAAATCCTGAAAATAGGGGATGTTATAGGAACCGGAGAGGATCATGCCGATTTCTCCGGAGATAAACATCGATACCATGCCGTCCCTCTCGCGGGTATCCAGGTATCCTTTTTCTTCAAGGGAGAGGATATAGTGAAGTGCTTTTATTGTCGGTTCATCATTGATGACGATGCTTCCGTCAGGTTCAACGATATCCGTTTTCCCGAATCCTTTCTGAAACGGAATAAGCCAGTAGGCCGAATAGGCGTTCCAAACCGAAGGTATAATGCCCCTTTCTTTTAGGTTGGCGCAGATCCGTTCAAAGTCGGAGAGGGTCCAGTGCGGTGGGGGAACAGTTTGAATAAGATCGGTATTGAGAAAGACCAGCTGGCTGTCGAAATAGAAGGGTACCGCCCACTGTCGTGAATGGAGCCGGAATGCCTCTTTTCCGTTTGAAACAAGCGGTTTGGTGGAGAGGTAGTCTATCGGTTGAAGTGCATCGGAAGCGGTGAGGCGGCCCAAGTAGTCGGATTGTACCATTACCACGTCCGGCATCGGTCCTCCTCCGCGTACGATGGAGACAAGTTTGGAATCGGTTTTCGGCACTTCGGTCACTTTTATGTTCAGTTTATGCAGCTTGGAAAATCTCGCAATCTCCTGTTTTAAAAGTTCAACCTCTTCCCAGCTGACCCACACTTCGAGATTTGTGTCGCCAACCCTTTCACCGTAAATAGTGAGGGAAACAATATCGGAATAGTGTTTGGTGCCGATCTGCAGGTCCCATCCGTTTGAGGATTTGAGCAGATAGAAAGAGTGAAGTTTTTCGGCCAGAGTATCGTCATAGACATCATCGCTCTCCGTTTCCGCCGTGACGGAAAGCCTGTACGCATCGATGAGGACCGGAAAAAGTTCATCCAGACTGATGCCCCTGGACGGAGAACGGGTTGATGATTCGAGAGCATCGTCATTCCAAGAATCGTCATTCCCATGCCTCGACTGTTCCCCGGAGAGAGGAATTTCGTAGAGAAGGGTATTGAGTTCCTCCTCATGATACGAGGCCCAGAGTGAATCGTTACAGTAAAAATCTAGGGTAAATCCGCTGAAACCGGACAGTACCAGAAACAGAAGTACCCACGGAATACGCATGCCGCATCCTCCTTTCCAAACACGGGAGGCCTCGCCGTTTCCAACGAAACCCTAACGGTCTTTATTCCATAGAACAAAAAAGTCGTCTTTAGGAAAAAAGACTCGGAGGTAATTGTCTCACTTGTCCAAGTATAGAATGCCTGGAAAGAATTGGTCAATATCGGATATACTTGTTTTGAAAGGGGCCCCGTTTTTGATAAAATTGAAAACACGGAAAAGTATCACTTTTCTTCTTTCTATCTGTGCGCTCATTATTGTGTGGAAGATGGTGTCTCTGGTTGTCGGGATGGAGATAATTATCCCTTCTCCCGAAAAAACGTTTTTCCGAATGGCGGCCCTCTTTGCCTCCCCCTCCTTTTACCCTATGGTGGCCGCTACCGTGGTACGGGGTGCTGCGGGTTTTCTCATTTCATCGATTTTCGGTCTATTGATCGGTGTAGCGGCGGGAAAAAGCGAGCTTTTCTACAGTTTCATACGCCCTATGCTCTCAATAATCAGGACCACACCGGTTATGTCGATTATCCTTATCGCGTTGATCTGGTTTGACACCGAAATCGTTCCGGTATTCGTAGCGCTTCTTATCGGCTTTCCAATTATCTGCGGCAATGTTATCGAAGGAATCTATCGGGTGGACACTCGGCTTGTAGAGATGGCCTCCGTCTTCAAGGTTACCCGTAAAAGAGTGCTTCTGCAGCTCCTGCTTCCCTCTGTTTTCCCCTTTTTTTTGGCAGGGGCTTCTACGGCTTTAGGGCTTACATGGAAAGTTGTTATTTCCGCGGAGGTGCTCAGCCGGCCCGTGCGCGCGCTCGGTACCGGTCTTTATGAGGCAAAAATCCAGTTGGAAACGGCGGAAGTGTTCGCCTGGACTGTAGTGGCAATTTTCTTGAGTGGGGTAAGCGAACTTTTCTTTACGCTTATCATCGGTCGGGTCCCTTGGATCAAA
>CAZJBZ010000029.1:7854-9361 GCA_964543975.1 uncultured Spirochaetales bacterium | reverse complement strand
GGTGCCTGATGAAAATCGATGTAAAAAGCGTCTCGAAACAGTTCGGCAGCTTGGAAGTATTGCGCAATATCGATTTGGAAATACCGAAAGGTAAGGTCACGGCGATTTTAGGTCCCTCCGGATGCGGAAAGACCACTCTGCTGAACATTCTGTCCGGTACTCTTACCGATTTTACAGGAACGGTGACATGGAAAGGCGAGAAAAAGATCAGTTATCTGTTTCAGGAACCCCGCCTTCTGCCGTGGAAGAATGTAGAGGATAATTTACGTTTTGTTCTTCCAGATGACGGGGACACAGCATTAATAGACCATTATCTGGAGCTGGTGGGGCTTCTCGATTTTAAACGGTACTATCCGGGACAGTTAAGCGGTGGTATGAAACAGAGAGTCGCAATCGCGCGCGCGTTTCTCTTTCCGGCCGACGTTATTCTGATGGACGAACCGTTTCAGGCCCTCGATCTGCGTATCAAACTCTCCTTAGTTGATAATTTTATAGCCCTGTGGATGCAGTCGAGCGCTGCAGGTTTGAAGACGGCGATTTTTGTTACCCACGATGTCCAGGAGGCGCTCCTTTTAGGAGATTCGATCGTCGTTTTCTCGGACCGCCCCGCGGTGATTCGTAAACGAATAACGAACCCGATAGAGTATAACAATCGGGCACTCCACAATCCTGAAATATTGCGTATGGAGAGAGATTTGTATACACTGGTAACGTGAGTTTGGGTAAAAAAACAATAAACATTATCGGTATCACCGACATTCATGGCCAAGTCGAGGCTGTCGAAGCGATTGCGGACCAACTGCGAAGCGCGGACCTTCTTCTTCTTGCCGGAGATATTACCCATTTCGGCGGTGAAGAGAAGGCTGCCGAGGTTGTGTCCCGACTAAAGAAGTACTCGAAACACCTTTTTGCCGTTCCTGGGAATTGCGATTATCCGGGTGTGGACATTTTTTTAACGGAGCAGGGGATCAACCTGCATCAGCGCTTAGAGTCGACGGCAGACATACGGATTCTTGGATTAGGCGGGTCCACTCCCGCACCGGTAGATACTCCCTTCGTTTATTCGGAAGAGGAGTATGAGGCAATGCTTCGGGGCATGGCTTCCGAGATAAAAGGGGCGAAGAGCATACTCGTCTCCCACCAGCCTCCGATTCAAACAAAAACCGACCGAGTAATGAAGGTAAAACATGTCGGCAGTAAATCGGTCCGTTTTTTTATCGAGCACTATCAGCCTCTGGTCTGTTTAACCGGTCATATTCATGAATCGAGAGGCGTCGATACTATCGGCAGGAGTACAATCGTCAATCCCGGACCGTTTAAGGACGGCAGGTACTGTTTCATGTCCATCGAAAGGGAGCGGGTTGAGGTCGAGTTGAGGAAAGTTTAAATATGGTAACTGCAAAGCATGCAGGCACCGTTTGTTTCAGGCAAAAAAATGCCCCGTCTAATAAGACGGGGCAGTGCCGCCGAACAGAATCGAACTGTTGACACGGGGATTTTCAGTCCC
>CAZJBZ010000029.1:0-7844 GCA_964543975.1 uncultured Spirochaetales bacterium | reverse complement strand
AGCGGCATGTGGGATATATATATACAAACTATGAAAAGAATTGTCAAGCGAGACGATTGCGAAATCAAACATTTTCTATATTTAGCAAGGAGGAATATATGCAACTGAACAATGTGGGATGGATTGGAACGGGAGTCATGGGAAAATCGATGTGCCTGCATCTGCTCGATGCCGGGTATGCGGTCAACGTCTACAATCGGACAAAAGAAAAGGCGGATGAACTTTTGGAAAAAGGAGCACAATGGTGCGACAATGCAAAGCACGTGGCTGAAAAAAGTGATGTTATTTTTACGATTGTTGGTTTTCCCGAGGATGTCGAATCGGTTATCCTCGGTACCGAAAGTGTACTCGAGGGTGCTCATAACGGTTCTATCGTTGTTGATATGACGACATCGAGACCTTCCCTTGCGGAAGAAATCTATAAAATTGGAAAGGAAAAGGGGGTTTCGACCCTTGATGCCCCCGTTTCCGGCGGTGATGTAGGTGCCAAAGAGGGGAAGTTGGCTATCATGACAGGAGGCGAACGCGACACCTACGATACGGTGCTTCCGCTTTTCATGTTGATGGGTGTCAACATTGCCTACATGGGTCCTGCCGGCGCAGGACAGCATACGAAAATGAGTAATCAAATTCATATTGCGACCACAATGATCGGTGTCGTTGAAGCGCTTCTCTATGCCTACAAAGCAGATCTCGATCTCGATTCCGTAATCGACGTCATCGGAAAAGGCGCCGCATCTTCATGGTCGCTTAACAATCTTGGGCGAAGAATCGTTAAAGGGAACTACGAACCCGGCTTCTACATCAAACATTTCGTGAAAGATATGGGAATCGCCTTGGAGGAGGCAGGACGGATGAGATTATCTCTCCCCGGACTTGCGTTGGCATATCAATTTTATATGGCTGCGATGGCTGAAGGGTTGGAGAATAAAGGCACGCAAGCCCTCTATGCGGTGTTTGAGCGAATGAACACGGCCTGATTGGAGAATACCACTCATGAGTTCGAAGAAGCGTGGAATCGATGCCTATAGAGAGACCCTGAAGCAAAAGTCAGGCCCTCAAGAGGGATTCGTTAAAAAAACCAATTCTCAATCGAAATATCAAACTTTTTCCGAATTGTATGGAGATGATAGCCGAATGAAACAGGATAAAGAGGGCGGTTATAAGAAAGCCGCCCATTTTCTCATGCTCATCGGTAAAGAAGAGGCTTCGAATGTGCTCAAGCATATGCAGGCGGAAGAGATTGAGAAAATAGCGCGGGAGATAGCGGCAACAAAACAGATGGGTCCTGAAGAGACGGCTCGGACCTTAATGGAGTTCGGCTTGAAAGCTGAACAAGGGGTCGGCTTTCAAGGGGGAATAGAGACCGCCCGCTCCATGCTGACCGCCGCTTTCGGTGAAGAGAAGGGGAATGAGCTGCTGAAAAAGGCCGTTCCTAAAGAAAAGCTTAGACCGTTTCAATTTTTAGAAGAGTATGAGGTGGAACAAATCTCTCTCCTGCTTAAGAATGAGTCGGACTATGTTATAGGAATCATTCTCGCTCATTTAGATCCGAGTAAAGCATCAAAACTGTTGGAGTCCCTGCCTCCCGATAAATTAAAACCTGTAGTCCGGAAGATTGCGACGATGCGAAAGATCGATTACGAGGTCATTGAACGGATGGAACAGTCGCTCAAGAACAAGATCCGTAGTCAAGGAAAAGTGACCACCGAAGAAATTGACGGAGTTTCTACTCTGACGACAATTCTGAAACATATGGGCACATCCGACGGGGTAGAAATTCTTAAAAACCTTGAAGAAATTGATCCGTCTCTCTCCCAAACGGTGAAGGAAAAACTCTTCTCTTTCGAAGATATTGCAAGACTGCGGCCGACGGATTTGCAGACCGTTTTACGAGAATTTGACGAGAGGGAAATTGCCCTTATTCTGAAAGGAAAACCTGAAGAAACGCGTCAACTGGTGCTTGAGAATGTCTCCGAACGCCGCAGGGTGATTATTGAAGATGAGGCACAAGGATTGGGACCGCGCAAAAAAGATGAAGTTGAGGCTGCCGTACGGGACTTTTTACATTATATTAGAACCATGATTGAGGAGGGTACGATCGTACTGTCCGATGAAGAGTGGAGGTAGCGTAAAGTGTACAATACGGCAATCGCCTATTTATTGTGGTTTCTCTCCGGTTTCGGGGCTCTCGGATTCCACCGATTTTATCTTAATAAAATAGGAAGCGGCCTCATTTGGCTCTTGACCGGCGGGCTTTTTATGGTCGGTTCGATATACGATTTTTTCACCATTCCGGCCCAGGTCCGTGAAGCAAATTTACGGGTACGCTATAGGGAGGCGATCGATTACAGACAGCAGCTGGGAACGGGAGAAGAGCCGAGACGGAGACGGCTAAACAATGAATCTGTTGAACAGATAATTTTGAAGACCGCGAAGAAAAACAAAGGGGTTGTCTCTCCTTCCGAAATCGCATTGGAAGCCGAAATACCGTTGGAAAAGGCCAAGAAAAACTTGGAGAATCTTGCCGAAAACGGATATGCCGACCTTCGGGTGACAAAATCGGGGGTTATTGTTTTTGTTTTCCCCGATTTTATGCGAGATCAGGCTTCTCAGGATTTCGAACCGTATTGATCGACAACAGCCGCGTCTACCTGTTGACATGCCGTGCCTCCATCCATACTATTCGTACCTATGACCGGAAACGAATTACGACGCAAATACATAGAATTTTTTAAAGAACACGATCACGCGGAGATCGCGGGGCGGTCACTCATACCGGAAAACGATCCCACGGTACTCTTTACCACGGCGGGAATGCACCCTCTGGTACCCTACCTGCTGGGAGAGCCGCATCCCGCGGGGGACCGACTTGTCAATTTTCAAAAATGCATTCGCACCGGCGATATCGACGAAGTAGGCGACCCTTCTCATCTGACGTTTTTTGAGATGCTCGGGAACTGGTCGTTAGGCGATTACTTTAAACGTGAAGCGATTGAAATGAGTTACGAATTTCTTACTTCCGAACGATGGCTGGGGATACGTCCTGATATATTGAGCATAACCGTTTTTCAAGGTGACGATGATGTTCCTCCGGATACGGAATCCGCTGAAATATGGAAAGAGTTGGGTATTCCTGAAGAACGGATCTATTTTCTCTCCCGCGGCGATAACTGGTGGGGTCCGGCAGGTCAAACCGGTCCATGCGGACCGGATACCGAAATGTTCATCGATACCGGTAAACAGTCGTGCGGGAAAGATTGTAAACCGGGCTGTTCCTGCGGCAAATTTTTTGAAGTGTGGAACGATGTTTTCATGCAATACAATAAAACGGGAGAAGGCTCGTATGAACGGTTGGAGAGAACGTGCGTAGATACCGGGATGGGGATTGAGCGGACCGCGGCAATACTCCAGCGAAAGAAATCCGTCTATGAGACTGAATTTTTTACCCCCATAATTGATATTTTGGAAAAAATTTCGGGAAAAAAATATGGTCACGATGATGAGATCGATAAATCGATTCGGATCATTGCCGACCACGTAAAGACCGCGACTTTTATATTAGGTGACGGGAAGGGAATAACTCCTTCCAATCTCGGACAAGGGTATATAGTGCGGCGTCTTATAAGAAGGGCGATTCGCCACGGTAAAAAACTCTCTATCGACAACCGTTTTCTGACGACCCCGGCGGAACAGGTGATTATTATGTATTCACGGGTGTATCCCGAACTGGAAAAGAGCCGGGCTTTCATTATAGAAGAGCTGTCCGCGGAGGAAGAACGTTTTTCCGAAACCTTGAAAAAGGGGGAGAATGAGTTCGAGAAGATGCTTCCTAATCTACGGAAAAACCCCGCCGCGATAATTCCCGGCAGGGTAGCTTTTAAGCTGTACGATACATACGGTTTTCCGTTAGAGATAACGGAGGAGTTGGCCGGAGAACATGGAATGACGGTGGACCGGAAAGGTTTTGAAGAGTCATTCCGTAAGCATCAGGAACTTTCCAAAAAAGGTGCCGATAAAAGCTTCAAAGGGGGCTTGGCCGATCATTCTGAACAGGTCAAGAAACTGCATACGGCCACCCATCTCTTGCACCAGGCTTTGAGGCGGGTATTAGGAGATCATGTCGAACAGAAAGGAAGCAATATTACCGCCGAACGATTACGGTTCGACTTTTCGCATCCCGAAAAATTGACTCCTGAACAGATACAAGAGGTGGAAGATATGGTGAACCTGCAGATTACAAGAGATTTACCGGTAAAGAAAGAGGTCATGAACTTGAAAGAAGCGGAAGCATCAGGGGCGTTGGCTTTTTTCGGAGAAAAATATGATGAACAGGTGAAGGTGTACACCATAGGCGATTTTTCCAAAGAGGTATGCGGCGGACCTCATGTAGAGCACCTTGGTGAACTGGGAAGATTTAAAATTAAAAAAGAACAGTCCTCATCATCCGGCATTCGAAGAATTCGGGCCGTCCTGGTGCCCGAGTAATCCGCAGGCGCCGCCGATTTCTCTTCCGCGCCTGTACCGTCTGGTTGTTTTAATGCCGGATTTCTCTAAGGAATCGATAAAACCCTCAATTACTGCTGCATTTGGAGGCTTGTAAGGAAGTGAAGGGACCGTGTTGAGCGGGATAATATTGACTATCGAATGAAGCGGCCGCACAAACTCTTTTAATGCCTTTACATCTTCCGGGGTATCATTTGTCCCTTCGATTAAGACATACTCAACGGTAATTCGCTTTCCGGTCTCATGCATAGAGGAGATGAGCTCTTCCCGCAATTCTTCAGGTGAAGTTCTGCCGGCACCGGGCATGAGGCGGCGGCGCACATCCTCTCGTGCGCTTCCAAGAGAAACGGCCAATCGTACCGGAGGACCGTTTTCGGCCAAATCCCGGATTGTACCGCCGATACCGCATGTGGAAATGGTCATTTTTCGGTATCCGATATTGCATCCTTTGGGATGGTGAAGGATCCGTAACGCCTTTCGTACCTCCTTCAAATTCGCAGCAGGTTCCCCCATTCCCATTACCACAATGTTTGCTATTTGGCCGTAGAGTCCGCGCAGGAGAAGAAACTGTTCCGTAATCTCGCCTGCCGTTAAATTCCGTTTCAACCCTAAGGTGCCTGTCTTACAGAAGACGCAGCCCATTCCGCAGCCGACTTGGGTGGAAATGCAGGCTGTTTTTCGAAAGTTCATGTCTTCCAACAGAACGGCTTCGATGCGAAGACCGTCGGAGAGCCGGATTATTATTTTTTTTGTTCCGTCCCTGTCCGCGTATTGTTCATCGATCTGTGAAGAATAGACGGTAAAAGAGGTCGCTATGGCTTCCCGCAGCATTTTCGGGAGTGTCGTCATTTCATCTATTGCTTCAACTCCGCTGCTGTAAACGGCACGAAAAACCTGAAGACCTCGGTACGGAGGTGAAAGGCGGAGTGTTTCATTCAGTTCGTCGGGGAAGAGACCGGTGATACTTGGATTGGACGGCATGTTATTCTTTTTTTATTTTTTCCAGCATTTCAGTTACATATTGATTTCGAATGCCCAATTTTTGAAACTGCTGTAATATACGCAGCGCTTCTTCTTTTTCGCCCAAATGCAGATGACAATCGGCTATTTCGGTATAGAGTCTATGGTTTTTTTCATCGTTTTTCATGAGCCCGGAAAGAGAATCGATCGCGTCTCTATAATTGCCTCTCATTTTGTTGATAAGAGCTAAACCGAGAATAGCGTAGAGGTCGAATTCGATGTTGAGCGCTTTTTTATACGATATTTCGGCTTCGTCATACCGTTCCATAATTCTATACGCGTCTCCCGCTCTAGTGAGAATGACCTTATTGGTGGGATCAATTGAAAGGATTTTATTCCAGTATTCGAGTGATTTTTCATGTTCGTTGAGTCCTCGGTAACAGTCGGCCATACCGAAGAGGGCATAGAAATTGGAAGGTTCAATCTCCAGCGCTTTCGCGAAATAATCCAGCCCTTTTCGAAATGTTTTTAATTTCCGATGGCAATTTCCTAATGATGTGAGGACCCGAATATCGACGTTGCTGTCGTGGACCTCCAGCATTCGCTCCCAGTATCGAAGCGCTTCTTCATATTCTTTGAAGTCGTAATGCAGATGACCAAGGCCGATAAGAGCGTACGGATTGTCCGGTTCCATCTCCAGCACGTTCTTATAAATTTCCTTTGAACGGGCGAAATCCCGTACCTTGCGATACGCGTCCGCTACCCGGGTAAGAACCGTAACATTCTTATCGTCGTGCACAAGATACTGTTCCCAAATTTTGATGGCTTGGTTGTATTGTTTCAGCGCCTTGTAGCAGTCCGCAAGACCGAACAGGGCGTAATTGTTCCCCTGATGATGTTCAAGACACTCTCTGTAATAGCCGATAGCTTGACGAAATTTTTGTTTCTTTCGTAACGCGTCACCTATACCGACGAGAGCGTAGTTGTTTGTAGAGTCGAACGTAAGAATTTTTTCAAATGTTTCTATCGCTTCCGAGACAAGGTTTTCTTTGAGCAGCTGATATCCCCGCTTCGACAATTCGGATAGCTCATCCATCCGATTCTCTTGTGTCGGCTGTTCGGGTGAAGAATGAATGTCGGGTTGATGCTCGGTATTTTCCGGTGTCATTGACTGTTACCGTCCTTCAACCAATACTGCACGACCGCGGCCATTTTTTCGATCATATTTTCCGTTTTATCGGGAGCCGGAGCAAGTTTATACATTCGAAAAGCCTCGAACACTTTTTTTCTTTGAAAATAGTAATCGCCAATGCGAATGATGCCGTCCGTATAGTGTGTCGTTAGGAAAATCCGTTTCGCTTTTTCATATTCGCCTTTATTAAAAAGCTCGTTACCCCTTCTGATAAGAGCGGTTTTTTGTTCCCCCGATAGTGCCGGTCCGGGTTCACGGTTTACTTTTAAAAAACCTTCCTTAGGAATATACTGTAAAACTTTATCGTACTTCATTTAAATTATTAGTATTATGCTAGTATACCAACCTTTTCGTCAATAACCAAGGCAAATATTACAAAAATTTATAACATCCCTTTTGTTGATTTAGGGAAGTCTTTTTCCGTATTGGGAGTATACGCTTTTTTAATTGATTTTCCTAATGCTTTAAAGAGCGATTCCGCCATATGGTGGCTGTTTTTTCCATACCTGCAGTGAGCGTGAAGCGCGATCATTGCATTGTTCGCACAACCTAGAAGAAACTCGCGGAGCAACGGCACATTGAACGATCCAATCCACTCCTGTGGAAAGCAGCCCGAGAATGTTAAATGGGGTCGACCGCAGACATCGATCGCTACTTCGGACAGCGCTTCATCCATCGGTACCACGGTATATCCAAAACGTTGCACCGCTCCATATTTTAGCACTGTTTGAGCGAGTGCTTCTCCAAAGACGATTCCCACATCTTCGACAAGGTGGTGAGTGTCCACTTCTATATCACCTTTTGCGGTAACGGTAAGGGCAAAATCGCCATGAAAAGCCAACGTCTGCAGAAGATGTTGAAAAAAGGGAATTTCTATGGAAATTTCTTGCGGACCATGTGCGGAAAGGTCCAATGAAAGAGCGATGGTTGTTTCGGCGGTTTCGCGCCTTATTTCTATAGGACGGGTCTCCATCTTTTTTATCCTTAGCATAGCATAATGGTATAGATCAATATCAGTTTATAATAAGCCTTCTCTCGATGCAAGAGAGACTGCGG
This sequence comes from uncultured Spirochaetales bacterium, assembly GCA_964543975.1. GTDB lineage: Bacteria > Spirochaetota > Spirochaetia > SPDA01 > CAZJBZ01 > CAZJBZ01. The sequence goes on along the minus strand of CAZJBZ010000029.1, from coordinate 130 downwards.
CAGGGATTCGAAATGTGTACTTAATGTGCTGTAAAGGGTTGTGAAGATTGTCAATACAATCGTTCACATTTCGAATCCCCACAGCTTACATTTGGAATTCCTGAGACTGCAGGAAAACGTGGAATAAAAA
>CAZJBZ010000028.1:17041-19128 GCA_964543975.1 uncultured Spirochaetales bacterium | reverse complement strand
AGTGGGCGTAGAGATAAATAGTCTCTTCCTCAACAGCGAATAGTATATGGTAAAAAATGTTTCGCTTATCATCCGGAAGACTTCCCTTGGCTTTCATATCTGAAGTAGTACGGTCATAGGCCGTTTCAGCAATATTCCTGTAGCCAAACTTTTTTAAAATATCCCCAAAACGATGTTCAAGGGTTCCCTTACAACACTCGAAGGAGTAAATCAGAACTGTATCACTGTATTCCACGCCGACTGTCATTGATGAATCTTTACCCGCTCTGGCAGCGAGATAAGCTTTAGCTAGATTGATAATAAGAATGTTAAAGCTGTCATGATACGCTTGAATCATTATGCTTTCGGCCAGATCTGAGAAATCCGCCTGATCTATGAACTTCTGCAAACAGGCTTCCCATTTTTTAAGTATAAAGTGACAGGTGTTGTTCAGGTTCCCGTACGAATCCACCCAGGCAGTACCCTGCCAGTCAATGTTTATCTTTTTATCAGTTTCTTTCGGCGGAAACATCCGATTGATATCAGCTTTTATTTTCCGGGTCTTCCAGTTTCGCCCAAATATCTTCCACATCTTTTTCTCCTAATGGTTTAAGAAATGTATTACCTTTCTCAGAATATCATCATCTTTAATATTCTGCCCTTCACCCAGGGAACTATATACATCCATAAAAAGTGCCTCCGTTCCTGTGCAGATATCCACATTGAGGTTGTGGGCTGATGGGATTTGGCTGCGGCCTATTTCCGGCAGGGAAAAGAAATAAGCAACAGGCGCCATGGCCGCATAATGAATAATGGCATCGTGGGCGTATTGGGCCATCAGCTGCTGATCATTTAAATTTAAGGGCCGTCCTTTCAGAAATGCTGAAGTAGTAATTATGGCTTGATCGATAAACGGGTGGCTGAAGCGGTCTATCCTCCCTGATGTATTAACAAATCTCTTTTTTAATTCTTCGGACAGGTTGGGTAACATAACAGACGCTGTTAGCATAGACTGGTCTTTTAATAGGAACTTATGGTTTTGGGTTATATAGTCATTCGCAATAGATATAGGTTTACGGGACGGGTTTTCCGTTGAAACGCCCAACCGGTCTAAAAGGTCCAGGCCTTCCGGGTCTGTTTTTACTGAAAGAAGGAATTTAACGGCATACATATTCTTAGATAAATCACTCCGATCTCTGTCATCTGCGGTTTTCTTATCTATAACCTCACCTAAATCTTTCCAGTTCAGTGTGCCGCCTGTTTTCGACGTTGGATTTCTATTCTCAATAATTGTCGGAGTAATAATGGTATCCGGTTCGAGTTTCAAAAATCTATTAACAAGAAAATAAACGGTTAATAACAGCGCGGAGAGAAAGATGTATGATTCAAAAGGTGTCGCCAGCCGGTGTAATAGATTGAAACTCTGTCTTCTTATAATAATAATGCTAAAGATGTTAAAAAGGAGGATGAATGACGCAATACTAATTATTCCGCCGATTTGTTTTTTTCGAAACGGACGGGAGGGAGCTATAAAATACAGCAGGATAAACGATAGTCCAATAAATAATAGATACAGCGAAGGCGCTCCAGGTGAATAGGTAAATCTGGTGAGCGCAAAGCCTAATACTACTACTGAAACAAGCGCAGTTGGCATGCGCCATTTACTTTCGGGGTTATTATTAAAGAAAATGCCCGCTAAAAGAACCGATGGAATAAGAATCGGTATATAGCTTATATCAAAACCAAACCCGTTATATTTAACCTTATAATAGACAATCAAGCTGACTGCCGCTGCCGCCGCCCCGAGTCCGGAAAGAATGAAGGGGAGAAAAGATCCCTCTGTTTTATTAACCTCCTTCTCTGCGGTCTTTCTGAAAAGAATTAACAAAAATAAAAGAAGAGCGGGAAAGGCCAATGTATACAGCGGTGATTTTACAAAAAATATTGGAATGGAGATGCTTGTGTCTATAGAGCTGAAGATTTTACTCATAGCTATACGGTTTGCTATAACCCCACAGAGAACATAAAAAAATAACGTAACATATATGGGGGGAATATTTTTTTTAGTAATCAGAAAACCATAGAGTAAATTTATTCCAACAGCTAAC
>CAZJBZ010000028.1:0-17031 GCA_964543975.1 uncultured Spirochaetales bacterium | reverse complement strand
CTAACAGTATTACTACGATCATAGTGGACAAAAACCCGATTATAGTTTGGGAGTCAAAGGAATTCATAAGCATCGTAGAAAGCACTGAGTAGAGGCTTAATTGGGTAACAATACTAATATCGAGGATTCCCTTGCTTGCCAGCAATGTGAACCCGATTGCTAAAAGAGAAACTACAATGAGATCAAAAAATATCCATCGCACTAATCCGTTACTATTTTCACTTTCCAATAAATCAGCTACGAAAAAAACAAAGGCTATTACAGCAAAAATGATGACAGCCGCGTTGAAAATCTTGTTGTCATTCATTAATCTTTACCCCCGATCCACAAATTCTTCCGGTTTTTGATATAGGAAATATTTGCAACCCAAAAAATGGGATTAAGACTGAAAATCGTTAATAATATTATTCCCCATTTTCTTACTTTCAATGTTGCAATACCCGTAACCAACAAAATTAGTGAATAGAGTATAAGAAAAATAGGAATGAAAATCGGAGTGATGCCCATCTCCCCAAGAAGTGATACTATTATCAATACTGCAAGGAAATAGATAGCAAGTAAAATAGATTGAACACTGATATAATATCCCCATGTATAGGGGGGGTCCCATCGATTTTTATTCTGAAGATGAAAACAAAAAGGTAACGGTATTAATAGTAAAGAACTATATACAATTATGCTCATAATTTCGTAATTCATATACAACCCCCTGATTACTGATATTGTAGGCCCTTGATGACTATACCGCAATGAAATTTGGAAAAAATAACCCCCTAGGGAGTTATTTACGGCGTTACCATATTGCAGTTTGAAATGCCGCATCCTATACTGTAAAAGCAGGTGGGGGAAATGTTTGGCTTAAGTATTTAGAAACCGACCTGGAGGAATAACATGGCACAACAACAAATAGTTTATACTGTTAAAAGAAATAATAATAACTATAATAACAACAATAACTGGTCGGGAGTAGTCAGTGGAGTCGGGCTTGTGGCGCTCTATGGAGTAATAAGAGGTATTATCGCCTTTGTGCGGATACTGCCCGTTGCTTTTGCGACAATCAACCAATTATCTAGTATAGCAGTTGCCGGAATGCCGGTATTAGCTTTTAGCGCCGCCGTAGCTATAATGGCCGCTTTTGCAACTGCCATGATTGTCCGGCGAGTTACCTATCACCACTATCGAAACACACGTTCGAATCAAAAGAACGAAATAGGGTTGAAAATTGCTGTTATCGGATCATCGGTCGGTATTTCATCTATTCTGTGTCTACTCTTTTTCGGTTGGTGGGGGATTTTTCTCGGCATAGCACTCGGTTTACTGCTTCAATGGCTTATCCTGCTTATTGGCTGGGGAGGCGGAGTTGGGAGAGGGGAGTCCTTTCAGTTATTTCAGGTCTGTTTCTTATTGGTTCGACCGTCTATTTTTTGTTCGTGTTCGCTGATCGAGTTAGAGGGGTATACAGTGCATGAAATCAAATTGCAGGCCAATAATGTTGTAAAAATGCTGAATAGAATGGCAGCATATGTTAAGCAAGCAGGAGACTTCCGCCAGGATGAGCTTTTTTGCACGAACCGGTTACTGAAAATTCAGCATCTATTGGACAAAAGAATCTTTACTCCCCGGGAAGCGGTATTTGAAATCTTCTATTTGTTTTTTCCAATAAAAAAAGACGAATTTAGAGACGAGTTTATCCGGGCATTTGAATATGATGATATAGAGGATATAGTTCTGCTTCACGAAAATACATGCGCGGTAGTCGGTGTATTTCTTAATCAACAGGAAGTTTCAATTATGCGTGACGGACTTAAAGAATCCGCGGAGGAACTATTATTCCGTTTCGATAAAACCTTTCCATTAACCCTTGTTGATACGGAACAAAATATATCCATCCACCCAATCACCTATAGCGAGGTTAAAGAAAAGGTGTCAGATGTTTTTAAACTGATTTTGGAGTTTTACAAAGAAATTGATGTGTACCCTGAAAGGGCTTTGCGGCGGTATCTTGAAGCATTCGATTTTGATTGCGGAAATTATATTATAGAAGAACAGGTGAAATACGCGGCTGATAAAATTGCCAATGAAGGACTTCTTTCATTGGAGGAGGAAGAGTACATTGATATTACTACCATTAGGGAGTTAAATTCATATTTCCCTTCTTTTTTTGGTGAATACACAATTATTTGGTTAAAAAACAGCTTCGACTTTTTCCGTGCATTTATATATTCTGTTTTTACTGCTAAGGTCCCTCTTTCTGATCTGCATATCGCAATACTATTTATGGTTGTAAAAAGAATTCAAAAAATTGACCTGTATGACTGATCCAATAAAAATGATAATTAAAGGCATAATAGAAGAAGGAGCGAGAAAATGCGAAAAATGATCTTTCTTAACTCCTCATCCTGTATCCCCGTTTGACCGTTTTTGTGAAAGCTTAGCAAGGAGTAGCTTCCAATTGACTTCCGGGAAAAGCGGTAAGCCAATGCCTATTAAAAACAAGGCAGATGTATTTGTGCATTACTGTAAGTCTAGTCTACCGGTGTCAGCAGGTCTTGTGGCATTAGGACGGCATTGTAGCGCATTGCGTTGATGAATGAATGTATTTTTGGATATGTGCCTTCGTCCGATACAACCAGATAGATAAAAGGGATAGACTCGATGGCTTTCATGTTTACCTCAATACCGGCCGCTTTCATAACGAAAACCATCAACTGGGAAGCGAAGACCTTGAAGCCCCCGGGTAAGAACCCGGCTTTAATAGTGTTTGCGGATGTTGGGTACGATTCTATATAAAAAATTATCGTACCAATTACCTTGTTCTCAAGCCCCATGGTTATCGTATGTTTTTTGTTGTCACGCCTTGTAAGCGAGTGTTTTTCACTTATATTAGCCGCAATCTGTGACAGTGACGGGTCGGCAAAAAGCAGATCAATAAAACCCACCGCCGTGTCGTTTTTCTCACTCAAGAAATAATTACGCACATCGGTAAAATGCTGCGAAAACGTCTGTGTCAGTCCCGAATCTGCCGGAGTTTCCGATTGTCGCTCACTAATGCCCATCGATTCCATTAACCCTGCGATACGAGCGGAGCTTTTTGCTCCTTCTACCAATACGGGAAAAACCGCATCCAGTATCCACATGGCCCTATCCGGTTGTCTCGACAACTCCGGCCGGGCGGCAATCGCGTCACAGTACTGCTCCAATGACGCTCCTGGTTTTAGTTTTCCCGAAGATGTCATTAAAGATTCTAGTTTTCCGAATTCCGCTCTCGCCGAGGAAAAGTGAGACGAATCAAGGGTAGTGCCTTTGTCTGAAAGATAATCGAACACTGTTTTCAATTCATCAATACAAGCCTCTTTCATGGCGAAAGGGAATGTGAACTCTGTTACATTTCCGCTGCCGGAAACAACGGCGAGGGTAATCGAGTCGGCTTTGATCAGTTCATACATGAAGATTCGATAATTGAGGGCATGGATATATATCCGGTGTTCCAGGACCACCGGATCGGGGTTGCCCAGCGGGTCTCTTACCCCGTCATCGACGGCAAGACGAAAGTAGAGGCATGGGTAATTTGGCGTGGGATAAAACTACAAGCGTGCTTGAGCCGATTCAAGCTTTTCACCAAGCACCCCTCCGTTTATATAGGACAGCAGAAAGGTCGTATTTGAATCCCCGAAAAAATTCAGAAACCCTGGTTTTGTAAACTTTAAAATATCATCCTTGCTGAAAAATTGTTGGACATTTCCACCTGACTTATATGCCATAAGCTTCAGGTTAGATTTGGTTGATCCGTCTTTTTCAAGGAACAGGTCCTGGAATAAGAAATCCAGCCTTGGAGGGTTTTCGCTTGAGGCTGATTCAGCAGGCTTGACTGCATTCACTCCAGCGGGATTATCATTTTTATCAGGATCATTTGTTAGAGGAGCTGATCCACTTACCACTTTTCCAACAGATTCCGTCTCCGTCTTTTGAGCGGGTTGTTCAATCTGCTCTAATAATCGCGAGATGGTTCCGACGACCGACAACCCGCTTTTGCCGTTTTCAAGAAGCATATCAACGTGGTCGCGTATCATCTGTATACTTTCTTGGTTAACCCTCTTTGCATGCACAAGGTCGAGTATTTTGTAATTTTTACCTCGGTCCAGCAGCGAGGATGGATATTTAAAATTGCTTTCCGAAAGCAAATAAATATATGAATCCATCGACATGATAAAAGTTACATGATTCATCGTATACTGTGAACCTCAGTTTCATAAAAATAACTCTTTAGGGAGTTATTTTTATGTCCAATTTCCTTGAAATACTGAGCACAACGTTCACCGAACATGGTTAGAAAGTGGGAAAAGGAGGATGACCAACTGAGGCTGAACTGGAATGACTGTCCGTTTTCAGCGGAATATGAACGACTCCTTCCTCGTTCGAACACCTTACTACCGTTTCACTTTCCCTCCCGCAGCCCCGGATTTGGCGGGGAAAACTTAGGGAAGCAAACGAGGAACTCTCATCAAATCTTGACCAGTACTCACGAATTTCCGAAGATCAGAGTGTCTCAGAATCCGAACGAAATCAATTAGCGGCTGAAATAGCCAGATCAGGCTACCAGATAGATTTAAATGACGGAACTATTTATCTTGCAGACAATACTATTTTGAAAGGAAATGTTGTTGATTGGACAAAAAATCTGACTTGTGTTCAAAAATGTTTTTTTCGACAGCTTACAGAGATTTACAAATTAAATAATGCTTTTGGTTATTTGCAAGAACCATATATTATAACGTTCTCCAACGGAGCAACAGCTACAGCCCACTACATGCTGGAATACGACGAGCGGGGAAATATCCTCCGTTTCTATTAGTCCGTTTCTGTGTTCCAATTAAATCAACCTGCTGCGATAGGTTTCTCATTATACCCCTTGCCTGCCGGGTACATCGGGATCTCTGTATGCAGCAGCCACGACACAGAACGGACCAGGAGGGGGTAGAAGCTTCGCATGTAGTGGTCCTTGTAGAGGTAATAATCATGGAAAATTCCCAAGTCGGCCAGAGCCCTGTGAAAGCTATAATTGGCCAGAAAAAAAGGGCAGTTACGGCCGGAGCCGATAGAAATAGCCAGTGGTTTCAACCGGCTCTGAACCTCTGCTTTCTTGAGCAGCTTTGGGTTAAACAGATAGGCCCCGCTGAAACTGCTGAATGAGACCACCTCTTCGTGGTCAAAGCCCCCCTTTATAAGGTCCTGTAAACAGAGCCGAGCGCCCCTTGAATAGCCGACAAGATGCAACCGGCCTATATTTTCTCTTTTTTCTGCAAGAAAGGAACTAATAACCTGGAGTAGATCCGCAATCTTCCCTTCACCCTCAAGAGAGACGCCGCAACTGGGAATAGAGACAAAATTGAAGGGAGCTGCCGTAAACCTGGAAATATCTTCGGCCATCTGCTGAAAAAAGGGGATGTGGATAAGCTGCTCTTCTCTTGCCTTGGATTCCGTGTCGCTTAGCGCACCATCAATAAAGCAGACCAAAGGAGGTCTCCTTTCAGGTCCATCTGAAAGCCAGAGATCGCAATAGTCCCGGACGCCTCCCGGGGCTCCTGGAGATCGTCCTGAAAGCCGGTAATGCTGAAACATGCGGATACCCCCCCGTGTTAAATGCTATTGATGTAAAAGGTCGCTTATTTATCTCTTGCAGGCCGACAGTATTGTTAAACAATAATAGCTATAATCATCAACGGTAATAGAATTACCGTCTTCATAGTACATTGTAAACCTCAGTTTCATAAAAATAACTCCCTAGGGAGTTATTTATGTCCCATCTTCGTTGCAATATCTGGGTTAACAATCTATTATATTCATTAATGTTTTTGAAAAAAAACGCGGTGCAGTAACATTATCAAATTTTTCAATTACCATAAACAGATAAATGTGGAATGCCAAAATAGCAAAATACGGATAAAGAAATTATTTACCAAAGGGAGCCATGCGTGTCTATCTTAGAACAGTATAAGAAGAATCCGTTAAAATGGATTACGGTAGCAGTTGTTTTAATAATTTCGGGTTATAGCTTAGTAACATTTATACTATCACTCATCTTTATACCAAGCAATAATCCGCCGGCTATGGTTTTCAATATGGTAGTTATCCCTGTGATTACTATTATTGGAGCTATAGGACTTATAAAGGCTCGCAAGTGGGGCCGGGTCCTTATAATCAGCCTGTTTGCTATTGATTTGTTTTTCACAATAGGTGGATGGTTTATGTTTTCTCAATATTATCCACCGATAGGGCTAGTCTGGATTCGGATAGTATTGATTACTGTATTAAAGCTGACAGTAATTGTTTTACTGATTATTAATAAGCAGAAAGAAGAAAAAAGCGAGGGGACAGAAATGGAGAAAAGCGAGGATAAAGAACTTGAAAGTGATATGAGCAGCGAAGATCATAGGCAGAAATTACGTATATTAATACTGTTGCTTTTATCAGCTGTAATTATACTGAATGGGATATCCTTCACAAATTATATTCGTCCTATATCGATATTTGTGGAAATTGGCTTAATTGCGGGTCTCATTTTATTCCTTACTCACAACAAATACGCTAAAATTGTAACTATTATTTCCAGTCTTCCAAAAGCAGGGATGGGAATTATTATTCTATTCGGAAAATTTATTGGGATAGACAGCAGCAGCATGCTGCCTGAAATGCCGTCCAGTAGAAGTTCATTTGAATGGGAAGCGTATGAACAAGTTTCTTCAGCCGTATTTCTTGAAATGGTTATCGGGGTTTTTTCGGCTATTCTATTGTATGTACTAATCAAATATAAGCCACAAGAACAACGAAACATTTAAAAGATAAATAGAGGAGTTCCCGCATTACTTTTAGTCGGTATTGGTTTTTTTGGCCTTAAAATACTTGGTGTAATAAAAGGTGCGAAATTAGACATAGATATTTATGATATATTTATGATGTATTTTAACATTTTATTTTAACGAATATTTATGAAATAGATTAGGCTTTCCTTTAAAAACATTTTTCCGAATCTTAGGCTAAAGAAATACAGGACTTGACCCCGCAGGGGGGATAGTTTTATACAGCACTTGCGATTCTTCAATTGGAAGAAACGAGGTTTCGCGAAGGGGAGATACTTTTCTGATTTATTGAAAAGATTTCTTGCTTTTCCCTATATCAATGTTGTCACTTCCGGTGTTGACACGTTGTAACCTGTTCAGACTGATATTTTTTATCAGCAGACTGAAGTCCAGCAAGGTGTTGGAAATATCATCCAGTTCATCCGGTTTTCTGTCGAACATATTTCTCTCTATGCGGTCTAACTACCTGATGCAGGTTAAGCATATTCAAATTGTCCCGGCATTCCTTTACATAGGCTGGGTAATTATTTTCCGGATGGCTTTTAAGAAACTCAATGCTTTTTTGTAATACCTTTTTTTGGGTTTCCACATCGATAACCCGTTCTAAAAATTTATTCAGCGAGATTTGCACATTATTAAAAAGTTCGTATTGCTTATTTTTTTTAAGCAGGTCCAATACCTGAATATGGCATAGATAAACCCGGTATCAAGTTGTTGCTTTTGAAAAGGAATATACTTAACCGTAAAATGATACAGTTCATTGTCGGATTTTCTCCACACTTTTAGAAAAAATCCCCGTAGATTTCGCATGCGGCATCGCTTTTCTGCCTCAGTGTTCTGATTATAGGGAGTTTCTCTTCAAACTGCAAGCCGATATTGGAAGAAATGAATCATAGAGTTTTTACCTTGACGGCCCAGATCATTATTTCTATAATAAAAATACATTACTTGCAGTGAGCAGCATAGCACCTGTGAGCGCAGTATCATGCTGTAAAAAAAGTAATAGCTTTTTACAGAAGGACTGTTTTTTTTCACTGTGTTGTGAATGGATGAATTATTGATGATTAAAAAGACTTTTTCCGGTGATTCAGAAATATCTGTTAGAGATTCTTTTAGGCGAATTAGAAACTATTATGTCTGAAAACCAGTTGAATCGAGAGCAGCTTCTCTCTTTTGCGCGGGAAATAATGGAGCGTACCGGCTTGGGAGATGAGGAGTTCCGGAGGATCGCCCAACTCGTTAAGAGCGGCGAGATGAGCCTTAGCGGTTTCCTGAATGCGATTCACCTTCATTACATGAACATCTATCTGACCCGTGAAGATTTAATCAATTACCTTCTGGTGAATGGCTACTCAATAGAAGACGAGATTTTTTCTACCGATTTTCCGCAGAAATGGATAGTGGATGAAGAGGGTGTGAAGATAAGAACCGCGGAGTACTGGGAATTCGACGAACATGTATCCTGCGTATTCGAACCCGATCCGGAGTATATTAAAGAGCTCTCGAAAAAAATCTCCCGACGGAAACCTGAATCGGAGGATTAATAAGGTGAAGAGCCGCCCCTTATTGAAGGCTCTTCTCTAGCAGAAGAACGGATTTGCCTGTAGTTGGTCGGTGTTTCAAGCCCTAAATGAGCCTTGGCTTTCGGTTACCGCACCTCTTCATACCGCGTATTCCCTTAAAAATAACTCCCTAGGGAGTTATTTTTACCTCATTTCATTGCAACATAATAATCAAAGACCTAAAATATCAGTATATCGTTTCGGTCTCTATCCGAAAATGAAGAATTTTACTTTAACCCGATCGTTTGGTTGTAGGAGATTGTGAGAGCATGCAGTTGAAAAAATACCATATTGTAATTAGTACCTTTTTATTTCTCTTTGTTTGTCAATTCAGTAGTGCCGGAGGCATGTTGGAATTAGATTATTCATATCCAAATTTCAACGAGTTGGATGATCGATATATACAGCGATCCTTCACTGCATTTTCTAACGCATCTACAGAAGAAAAATTCAACCGGTTATGGACGTATGACTACAATTTCCCGTTGTATTACTATATGTATTACTCAGCATTATATAACCAACATGATAAGGGGCTGGAAAAAACCCTGCGGGAGGTTACATCCCGCAGAGTCAATGAATTGGTCGGCCAAGAAGATGTGCTGAACGAACTCATTACCCTTTCCATGAAGTATCAGGCCTATAGAAATAAAAGCGATCAGTTTTCTTTTTTTCCTGATAGTATTCCCCCGGAAGTTACGTTGGTCGATTCCGATTACTTAGAAAAATCAACGACTGTTTCTGAATCTGAAATAGAGCATATCATAACTAAAATGAAAGATGAAAAGTTGCTGCCCGAAGATTATGCAGGCATGCTGATTTTATCTCCGGAAGATACTGAAAGATTTCAACACTTTATCGATAGCATAAACGGACCTGATAAAACCTTTACCGTTCCGGATAAAATATACTACATCATAGATTTCATGGCCGATTTAGAAGAGTCTAATTATAAGGATTTTGAGTGTTATAGCAGCTCCGTTTTTTTCTACGCGTGCGCGAAATATTGGGATATTGAGGCAAGTGTTTGTGAGTCTTATTATTACGATGGCAACTACCGGTTTTTTTCCTCAATAATGCATTACAGTAATTTGGTGAAACTCGATGACGGATCTTATATCAATGTCGACTATGGAATGAACCGGGTCGGTGTATTTGAGGCAACGTTACAGCCCTTGTCTCCTGAACAATTGATCCTCATAGATGCCACTATTTTTAAAGCCTGTTTGAACACAAATGTTCTTCTGGAGAACTATTCCTTATACAGTGAACATCTTACACCAACCAATATCTATAGGTTGATTGAAAGAAACAGTTCCGGGAAGAAATCTCCCCGTAATGAACCTATTATAGAGGACTTATTGGTTCGTTATGAGAACAGCGAATCTGAAAATGAAAAAGCCCATTATGCGTTCTTAATCGCCGAGTTTTATCGGCGGGTGTTCGGGGAGGAACAGGAGGCTCTTTCGTGGCACGAAAAGGTGCTGCAATACCCGGATGTAACATTCCATGTTACTTTGAAGGTTTTGCTCGACCACTGTAGAAATACCAATGCAAAAGAAAAAGTTCTTTCTATTATTGATGATTATATAAAAGCTGAAGTACTATACACCTTCATTTGGAGTGATAATCCTTCAAATGAAAGGTTTGACGAATGTTTAACCGCTTATCTTCAAGGTTTGGCGATGAAGGAACGGTATGGCGGTGATATCTCCCCACACATAGAAGCAATCCGTCTGGAGGCGGAAAAGGGCGAATATGGAGAGGCCCTAACCGAAGATAGCTGGAATGGTGTCCCGGCGTTACATATCGCCGGGGAAGCATTTCTTCTGAAAGAATACCCTCTTGACTATGGGATTACCATCCCCAAATACTCGATGTCGGAACGGAGTGTTTTTACAATTACTCCTAAAACTGATTTTAGGTATTCAACAAACGCAGGCCGGCTGACAATACCGGCCGCATCCAAACTATTATTGCGGCAGGATGCCTCTCTCCAATCTATAGGGGGTGAGCAAACCGCATTGCTGGATACGGAAAAAGGAGTTATACCTTTACGTAAGTGGATCTATTTTTTCAGTGGTGGCCAGATTCGACAGGGAACCGTAGCAGCAAATTGCAGCATCACCATTGGAGATAATGAATACCGGCTTCAAGCGGATAAACAGACAGAATTTCATGAAAACGGGGAAATTAAGAGTGTGTATCTGGAATCCGAATCTTCTGTTACAACCCCCTCAGGAGAGCTGCCTACAGATTATATTAGGTTCTATGAAGATGGCAGCATACATGGTATCGAGTTAACGCAATCACGAGAAATCACGGTCCAAAATCAGACATACAGAATAGATCCAAGTCAAGGCGGTTCATCTATCTATTTTTATAAAGATGGAGTAGTTGAATCAATCGACGCAACTGAAGATTCTTCGGTTACCGTGGGAGAAAACATATACAATCCAAAGGGGATAAGGTTTAATAATGACGGTACAATAAGGTCGTTGAGATTGCGGAATAACGCGGAAATTACAACAGTTGTTGGTAATCTGCTGGTCGATGCTGTTTATTTTTATTCCGATGGAACAATAAAAAGTCTAAGTCTGCCTCGAAATCAAACAATACATTACCAAAATAAAACATATGAGGTCAGCGCCGGCCATGACTATTCTGATATCGGTTTCCACAAAGATAGTACGATTAGTTATATGTGGGTAACCAGCGGAACTCTCGTGGATACTTCGGTAGGGACCTTACCGGTACGCTATATTCAGTTTTATGATAATGGTGTTTTACATTTTGCTTTATTGGCGGAAGATACGGAAGTAATGCATAATTCAAAGATTTATCATGTTTTTGCCGGCAAGAACAAATATGCGGACATTGAATTTCATCGTAACGGAGAACTCCGCAATCTCAACCTGTTAAGGAATGCGCGAATTAACCATGAAGGCAATACGTTTACGGCCTGGGCTCATCCTGATGCAAGCGCGGATATTCGCTTTCATGAAAACGGTCAAGTTTCATCCTTTTGTCTGGCTTATAATGCGACTATCACCTACGAAAACCAACAATACCCCCTGGGTGCCGATAGAAACCGTATGTATGATGTTCGTTTTCGGGAAGACGGCACTCTACAGAATCTTCGAACGGCCAAAGCAGTGCATCTTAATTACACGGGAGAGCTCCTTACTTTGCGTGCCCGGGAAAATGAGTATTTTAACGTCTCTTTTTTTGATAATGGAAATATTCAAACGCTCGTATTGCCCCAGAAGGAGCAGTTATCGACCCCTTTGGGAATATTATCTGTAAAGTCACTTGATTTCTATGAAAATGGGGCATTCCAAACATTAGGCTTGGTTGAAACCGCGGTTATCCGCCATCAGGGAATAAAATATAATCTGTTTGGTTCAAAAAATATCTTTCCAGCGGTGCAATTCCATCAATCGGGGGGTATTAGCGAAGTGTGGGTAAATGAACCTGTAGCTCTACCTACTTCAACGGGCACATTAAAAGCCATATCTCCTATTCAGTTTTATGAGGATGGGAATATAGAATCGGCGATAATTGAACCGAAAACAGTGGTCTTGCCGGACGGCAGTACCGGCGATGTTACTTACGTGAGATTTCATCACAATAGCAGGGGAATAGAGTCTGTTCGGTTGAAAGATCCTCTCACTGTTTTGACCAGCTCGGGGGAGGAGCTGAAAATCTCTTCTGCGTGGTACGACCAAGATGGACGCCTTGCTAAGGTCCTTTTGGAGTCACCGGTCACCGTTATGATGGATGGAAATGAAAAAGCATTAAAGGCAAGTGACATTGCACATTTCAATGATGCTATGGATATCGTTCGGATTGAATGAGCTCAATGGAACTACATATGATAGAAGAATGTCAGGCTATATAAAGGAAGAATTCAATAACGATGTATGATATGCAACGATAAAAAACAATATTCAGGAGGAATAGAATGGCAAAAGAAATTAGAATAATAATAATTGCGCTGGTATTGCTGAGTAGTACACTTTTTTGCTTCGGTTATGACGAACTCTTGACCCAATCTTGGGAACAAGAGTTCGGTACCGACATTACAATCGCTTTGCAGGCGGGGCATCGAAGTACTCCGACTGAACAAAAAGAGTTTCTGGATATCCTGAAAGATACAAATAGACTGAAACTATTCCTTAGCGGAGATGAAGGGAGGATTAAAGAACATTTCTTTGGACCTGAAGAAAAGAAAATAAACTCAATTCGTCCGGTTACTACTGCCATAGAGGAATTCATATCAAAAATCAGCAACAGCGATATGAATAAACAAAATATAACAGAATTTGTCTCCATTGATTCCAAGAATCTCAATAGGCTCCTCCTAAGCAATGGAACAAAGGAAGAAGAGCTTCAGAGATACACTTTAGATTTTATTCCCCCCGTGGCTGTAACCGTGGGGAGCGGAGGACCTCCCCCCGCTCCGGATACACCGTTTATTTTTGATTTCAGACCGCTTGCCCTTGATGGTGATTCTATAGACGAGTATAGAGAATTGAATAAAAGGCATTCAGCACCGGAGTTTACCTTCACCGTCCGCTTTGGGAATGATCTGTTCGACGAAACGATTAGTGGTTCCTGCGGGGATATGGATATTTCCGAAGCTATAAAAACGTTACGCGCTTTAGATGCGGATGCTTCGGAAAATGAGAATATTTACTGCGCCCATGTGGTCCTCTACAAGACAGTCCAAAGAGAGGCGTTATTGAAGATGCAAAAGAAGCTTGCCGAGGAATTAATTCGGCTCTATATCCTGGAAGAAAAAGAGGGTGATTATCCTTACACGTATTTCTATCTTTTTTTACGGGAAATTCTCGGAATCAAGGACTCAACCTTTGTCGTAGAATTTCAAAGTTAATGCTAAAAAAAGGTCGATGAAAAGGCTGGTTGTACGACGGGACATTGTAGAAGGGATAACGGAACGTTTCCCTTCTATTAATTCGCAGATTATAATGTTACGTAAGGAAAAGGTTTTCCCGCAAAAATTGGCCCGGGATAGGAAAAGGCATAAGATAACACTGTATTCACTATTTCGAGGTTCAAAAAACGAACAGTTATACTTTCTGGAAAAATGTAACGAAAACCCTCATTTTACCCATCACATATATTGCTCGGCTTCAAAAAAAATATCCGAATTCAAGTATGAGAATGAACCACTGCACAGAGAACTATTCATACAAATATTCAAGGACATTAGGGACGGCAAGAAAGCAATAATTCAAAACAGGAAATCCAAATATATCATTGTGAACGATTATTTTTTTAAGAAAAACAGAATTGAGTATTGGCGGATTATCGCCCATTGTTTAAACAATCCGGGATATACTCAGATTATTGATATTGCGCCCCATACTGATGATCACCTCAAAGAAAACATGTACACCCTCTACAACGGGAGACTGCTTGAAAAAAATGGGATTATTGAATGGTGATTAAGGAGAATAGAGCTATGCCAGATTTACTCCGGCGGGATTGCCGCGCCGGAAAGTCCCGCTAAAAAGGAGGCGCTTGTGGATACCTACTATGAATTATACCAAAAAAGGGCCGGCGATACGTTTGTAGAAAGCTCTTTCGCGGATTCAAAGGGCGGTAACGAATCCGCAGCGCCTTTGGAAGATCTTTCACTTTCTACTCCCGGCGCGCCGTTACCCTTCAACGACAGCTACACATATATCGATCTTATCCTTTGCGGCGGATTGGGGGTGGTACATAAGATAAGAGATAAAGAGGGTAAATACCACGCCTTAAAAACCATTCGTTCCGTCTATAAGGAAAACAGCGCTTTTATAAATCTGTTCACTTCAGAGGTCCGGAATTATCAAAAGATTCCTCCCCATCCGAATATAGTGCAGACCAGCGATTACTTTACTTATAACGGGATTCCGTATTTAGTCATGGAGTATATTGACGGCAAAAGTCTTGGCGATTTTTTAAGCCGCAAAACGGAGGGTTACAACAATAAGGAGTTAATGCAGGCTTATATCTTTTCAATTGCCGAAGGCATGAAACACGCCCACGGCAGCGGGGTCCTGCATAAGGACCTTAAACCGGATAATATTCTCATAGATAGTAAAAACGGCGCGGTTAAGATTATTGACTTCGGTTTGGGGTTCTCCGATTCATCAATGACAAATGATATTAAAGCCGGCACCCCGGCGTACTCTTCGCCGGAACATTTCGGTCATGGAGAGCTCCGCGAAGCATCCGATGTGTATAGCTTCGGTTTAATGGTATTTGAATTGCTTGCCGAAGACCTGCCCTTTGCATTAGACGCCGAAGATGTTGTAAATCTGAATTATAAGAAAAGGACCCGCTTCGATTTTCCCGAACAAATAAACCGTGATGAACGGGATTTTCTTACTATTTGTCTTGCCATTGATCCCGCGAAGCGCTTTACCGATTTCGGCGCCGTATTGGACGGATTAAGGCAGATGTGGGGTGATTATTCTATTAGTGCGGATGATTCTTACGCAATGAACCTTCAGCGGGCCTACTTTTTATTCGCCACCGAGCAGTGGGCGGAATGCGCGGCGCTGTTTGAGGAATTGGATAACGGTATAGCTTCAATTAGTTTTTACGCGAAATGGGCCCTGGCCTTACTGCGGACCGGAAACATAGAACGGGCCAAGAAATTAATAGCTACTGCCGTTGCAAACGCGGGACCCGGCTGTAATACGCGTGATATAGATAATATTAAATCGATAATCGATTTTTACACTGAGAGCAAGGCGGACGCAACGGAGCAATTCGGGTCACAGGCATCACGTGAGAATAATGACGCTATAAGAAAAAACTATGCCATGACCCTTGGCATGATCGGCAGATACAAAGATGCAGTCGCCGTTTTTTCGGAACTATGTAAAAAACCACATTGTGACGCGGGGTTTCATTATGAGTTCGCCAATATGCTGTTCCAAAACGGGGCCTATTATAAGGCAATTCTGCAATTGGAAGAAGCGATCCGAAAAAATCCGTTTGAGGCGAATTACTATATTTTAATGCTCAATGCTCATCAAAAAATCGGCATTGAATACAGGACCGGGACAAAGGACGGAAAAAAGTGGAAGAAACAAGGTTTGGAAAAGGCGGTGAATTCTTTTCTTATTGATCTAAATGACTTTCTTTTTTTATTCACGGAAAACGGGGCGGAACAACTGTTACTGAAATATCCCGGTAATCCGGAGATTGAAAAATGGGTAAGTATAAAATATCCCGATAAATTCCCCTTTCTAGGAAAACAACAATCAAATGAAGTACTGTATGATCCGTATACAGTATGGCAGGAAATCGACAAATTCTTAGGCAAATCCGATTATCAAGAGGTCGAGCGGTTAATAGCATTAATGCCGAAAGATTCAAGCGATTATTATTTTTACAGTGCCTGCCTGATACAGCATCGATCGGGTATTTTCTTTTTTCAGGGAAATCCGCCCACTTTATCGTTAAGCAATGAAATCCTGGAACTAAAGGAACTTGCCCGTGACCCGGATAAAATTGTTGTGTATGAAGTAAAGAAAATGGGAGAGACCATCTTTCATGAATATTTTGACTGTCTGCGAATGTATCTGGGACAAAACGAAATGGCGGCGGAAGAACTTCGGCAAAGTCTGCGGCTGTATAAAAAAGCAATCCTGCGTGACGAATACAATTTTAACGCAATTGTGAAAGCCGTTTCTCTCTCTTTATTAATAGAAGATCATGCTGTTTCAAAAGTCTACATTGAAGAAATGGCGGAAAAACACAGCCAGTCCGCCTATTTAATATATCAATTCGCCCAGTTAACAAACTGCTTTAATGATTTACATGATTTTTCCTTGGAATTATATCGCCAGGCGGTGCATCTGGAACCTGAAATAGCGAAAGATTGGCTCTATTCGGTTTATCACGCGGGAAACGATGAAATGGGTATGGAAATAGAACCATTGATCGATGAATCGGAGCGCTATATTACAGATTACTATCGAAAACTGGCCTACAACTCCCATTCCCCTATGACCAGGAAAAAGTTCGCCTACAAGGTAATAGAATCGGACCCCGATCCTAATATGTTTTTAATTATTGCAAATACCTTTAAAGAGGAAAATGAAATTCAAAAAGCGATTGAGGTGCTCGAAGAAGGACTCGATCTTTTTGAAAGTAATTATGATTTACAGTCGAATTTATTCAAGCTCTATTTCCAAACGGAAAATATGCCGCAAATTGAAGCGCTTATTAAGAAGCAGCTCTCCAAATATGATAATAAAGGTGAAGCGTATTACAGCATCGCCCAGGGGATTTTGCATACCTTTGAAATTGAGCTGCATCAGCCGAAACGGGTTGAATACGCCTATAAGTACTATAAACTCGCCTGTGAAGCGAATCCGGAAAATTCTAAATTTATGTTAAGCCTGGCAAAACATTGCTCCAGCTACAATAAAGATGAAGAGTCCTTTGAACTGTATCAAAAAGCAATCGCGGTTGATAATAATCTGCAAATTGGACCGGCAGCGAATTTTGGGACGGTCTGTATGCGGTTGAAAAAATGGAATGAATTAATTTCGTTTATGGAGGAATTTAAACAACGGAAGGATAAT
>CAZJBZ010000027.1:10375-19203 GCA_964543975.1 uncultured Spirochaetales bacterium | reverse complement strand
GAGAAGAACATCCTGAAATCGGTCAACCGCCTGCTGCTGCGGGAACCGTTCAACCTCTTCACCGCCACGTCCCCGAAAGAGGGGCTGGAACTTCTCCAAAAGGAACCCTTTAGTCTTGTCATTACCGATCACAAAATGCCGGAAATGACGGGGATCGAGCTGCTTGAAAAAGCGAAAACGATAACACCTCATACCATCCGTATTCTCATTACCGGGTATACCGATACGAATATCGCGATCGAAGCAGTAAACCGAGGGGCCATATCGTGGTTTTTCCCCAAACCGTGGGAGAACAGCGAACTGCTCTATACGGTCCGATTTTCGGTGATGAGACATCAAATAGACAAGAAAATTCAGGAATTACCCGATTTGATGTCGGAAATCAACTCGGCAGCCACGAAAGAAGAGCTGTTCACAACCGCCGGCCGAATTTTTGCCGGTTTCGTGTACCCCCAATTTTCATCTTTCACGTGGCTCTCAAAAGAGGAATCGGAATGGCGTAGTGTCGGAAAAGAAGTAAAGACAAAAATCGATACCAGTGTCAATGAATTGCAAAACAGCCGCGGTCTCTATTTTGATAGGGACAAACAGACACTTTCGGCCTTTTTCCCGGGACCGAAAGCCTCGCTTCTGTCTCTTTCATTAGACAATCGGAATGAGACGATCGACACGTACCTCGACGACGGGGGCGAATTGTGGAAAGTACTCCAGGGGCTTCTTTTATCGCTGTGTTCTCTGCTGGTTTGGGTTTATAATTCATTGTGATTACATTGCCGAATCTTTTCTCCGTTATTTCCGTAATGAATCTGATACATCATGTCGATGATGGATTATAAGCACAATTATGGCCAGAGTAATAGCTTTCAGCAATATAAAAGGCGGCAGCGGTAAAACCACGACGACTGTCAATATAGCGTCCGCCCTTGCTCATCGAAACCATAGAGTTCTTCTCATCGATACCGACCCCCAAGCGCACGCCACCATTTCTCTCGGATTGACATCGAAAAACATACGACACGATCTTTTCTCCCTTCTCATCGAAGAACGGGAAATCGGTTCTACAATGTACAATACCGGAATAAAGGGGTTGAAACTGATTCCCGCCTCAAAACGGTTGGTTTCGTTTGAAAAAAACTACTCCCGAAACAAAGAGGCCCGGCTTTACCTTTCCGAACGTATCAAGGATATTCTCGACGAATACGACTATATTACAATCGACACTCCGCCGACCATCAGTCTGTTAACTTTTTCCGCTCTCATCTCCGCAAGGGAAGTCATCATCCCAGTCCAAGCCCACTTTCTCGGAATGAAGGGAGTATTCGACATGGTTCGTCTGCTCTACAAGATTAACCAGATATATAAAACAGATCTGAAACTGGCAGGCATTGTTCCTACCTTCTTCAATGAGAAGATGAAACTATCGAAAGCTGTCGTCGAGGAGGTGCGAAGCAGTTTAGGAGAAAATATTTTTCTCCATCCTGTCAGGAGTAACATCTCGCTGGCCGAGGCGCCGATGTTCGGGAAAAGTATATTTCAGTATAATAAAAAGAGTATAGGCGCGTCGGACTATTTACGGGTTGCTATTCAAATTGAAGAGATGGCAAAAGACGGGCCTCTTACGGCTTCATCCCCTTAAATATGGCCATACACTCCTCGAGAGGCGTATCGTCGATCAATTCTTCATTGAAATCATCGCCGCCCTGGGAGTTTTTTTCAAAATCTAAATTAACGATTTCGTAAATCTCTTTAACCTCCAGCTCTTCTATCATTTTGATGAGCAGCGATCGAATTATCTTTGCCTTTTCACGGTGGTTTTGCCGCACGGCAAAATCTAATTTTTCGGCAAGCTTCAGAAGTATTTTTGCCATGAGGGGCTTTTCATTTATCCCCTCTTCAACCTTTAAATTTTTTAATATAAACAGTGCTTCCAGCGGGTCTTCATCCGCAATTTCGCTAATCCGCTGATGAATATCCCGCATCGTTTCCATGTGTGCCCGTATCTTGCCTTTATTCATGCAACCCCCATATTCGATTGTAACTGTAGCACAGTTCACACTCGACATCAACAGAGATGGAATCAGAAAAGATTCTTTTCTTTTCCGGTAAAATACGTATAGTATTGATGGATTATGAAAAAAACGTCCTCTCTCGTGTATATTACGATTGCTTTATCATTTTATCTCGCCATAACAGGAAACGATTCCTACGATCTGCTTCCAAAACATTTTGAGCTGAATGGATTCAGCCCCGCCACAACGGGTCTTATCATGAGTTTTACCGGCTTAGGGGGCATGTTAATTCTTCCCTTTCTCTTTTTTGTCGTCGACGTATTCAAGAAAAAGAGCATTCTCACCGCCGCCCTCCTGCTCCAAGCGGTAATCCCTCTTTTCTATTTAGTACCGTTACCTCAAAACGTCTTGTACGCGGTTCCGCGTCTATTCCAAGGGAGTATGGCCGCGGTAGTGCTTATCAATTTTACGACCGTTCAGAGTTACGTTATTCCACCGGAAAAACGGTCGAGGGGGTTTGCTCTCTTCGGCATCATGGGGCAACTCGGCCTTTTTTCCAGTATTTTATTCGGAGAAATTCTCTACGATGCTTTCGGATTTCTCGCTCTTTATCTTTTTACAGCCGTCATTTTTATAGGGGCCGCCATTGTTCTTCAGTTTTTTCCTGAAAACAAATATTTAGAAAAACATCCTCTGCCCCGATTCTCCGACTTTTTGACCGTACTGCGCCAAAAAGAAGTCTATCCGGCATTATTTTGGATATTTATACTTGGATCGGGATTCGGAACTATTCTTTCCTTTCTTCCGAAGGTGGTGTTGGACGCGGGTTTGAAACAGATCCGTCCCTTTTACATTGCGTTTCCGATTACCGTCATTATACTGCGATTTACGGTTAGTTCCTATTTCGATAGGCTGCATAAACACACAGTCCTCTTTCTCCCTCTCCTGCTTCTCCCTCTGAGTCTCGCTCTCTCCACCTTTATTAAAAATTATACCGTCTTGATTATAACCGGTATCCTCTACGGATTTTCTCACGGTATTCTCTTTCCCGTGCTTCTTGCCTATTTGATTGATTACTCTCCCTTCAATTTTCGTGGGAGAATGTCCCTTCTCTTTCAGCTCTTCTTTAATCTGGGAATATTCATATCTTCGAATATCGGGGGCATTTTGGCCGGTTACTCCGTTTCCTTGACCTTTTTTGTAATGGCGGGATGTACTTCAGCCGGAATTCTCCTCTTGATTTGCCTCCATATTGTTCAAAGGCTTCTTTCAAAATAGAGTTATGTGACAATTGCAAAATTTTTTTATCGACCCAAGTAAGAAAGCTCTTCCGGTAAAACGATATTGTTGCCGAATTTATCCTCTCCGTAGCCGCTCTCGGCCAAAATCTTAATATCGTTAAGCGCTCTATTGTCACCTTTAAAGCTGACGTGCAGATCGCTTTTTACATCGATTTTAGAAATTGACATGTAATGTTTAATATACCGGCTCGCTAAATCGCCGAATGTGCTCCCCTCCACCGGGGTAAGATCTTCGAAAGAGAGGTTGCTGTCGTAGAGAATAATCTCATTTTTATTCATTAAATCGAGAAACAGCATCTGCAATTTTTTCCGTATCGCTTCGAAACCGGACGGGACCGGCTCCTGTAACTCGGAACGTTTGCGGATTATTTCGGCGATTTGTCTCCTTTTCGTGACGTTAATCTCTTCGTTTGCTCTGAAAAGCTCAAGGGTGATTCCCGCATTATACTCTTTCCCGTTCAGGACCATAGTGACGGTGCTGCCGTAGTGCGCGACGATCTTTGCAATAAGGGTCGACGGTCTAACGTGGAACCCTCGATAATTGGGGATGGGAACGGTTATCTCTTTCTGTTTCGAATAACTTTTTATCATATTTTGACAAAGATGGATGGCGGATTCCATATAGAGCCGCGCGTAGTGGAGGAAATACTTAAAAATGATCCACAATAACTCATTCGTTATGAGGGGGAAACGAAGCTCTTCGAATGTAGTCCGAGATAAGGTGCTCATGTGGCGAATGTAGTAATGCGTTAATTCGGTAGCCATTTGTAACAGATGGTAGATGACGCTTATATGTCCACGAAGAAACGGAAGGTTCCTGTTCTGGCCCTCCATATCGGACTCGAAGATATAGGTGTCGTAGAGCGACTGGAGGTTATGAAACCGTGATTCAACCAACCGTAGTTTCTCCTCATTGACGATATCGGGCACCAGCTCCGTGTAATTCTTAACTTTCTGGTTTTTAAGCACTTCCTGAACGTCCCGGTCCTCGGACAGATTAAGAAATTGGGTGGATAGATATACGACTGTCTCGCCGATTTTGTCCACGTGCCGAATCTTTCGATCGCCGGGTAGACTGACAGGCAGCAGCTTCTCCTCGCACCCCTTATAGTCGGTGGCAATTTCGGGATCACACACCTGACACCGTTCGGCTTGTTCCAACATCGTTTCACTGATAGAAACGATCGCCTTTTTCATTTTACCGAGAACGTTATCGGTATCCATGACGAAATTGTCTTTAACATCGAGAAGTTTATAGCGTGAGAGAGCTTCCCGGATGTGGATCAGATTATAAAAAACTGAAGTGAACAGTTTTTCAGCGGCAACAGCTTCCCTGAAAGGAAACCACTTCTCATTCTTCTGGGCGCCGTAAGAATCGACCAGCTCTTCAATGGAGGTTGCTTCGGTATTCAGTTTCTTTAAAAAATCCTTGCAGGGGAATATTTTCTTATGCCGCGCCCTAAGAGCGAAAAGACAAAGCTCAAGCATGGGAGTGGCGAATTCCATAATATGCTCTTCAAAGGGAGAGATCGAAGTTTTCACCGTCTTAGAAACTTTGCCTCCCTCTTTTTTCTCTCGAAAGCCCTTAAACATAAACCTTCTTTACAAAAATATACTCTTCATTAATTGAAATTACAATGAGACGATTGAAGCGATTGTTCATTGCATAGCCATAGGAACGAAACAATGTACTACCAGGCGTACGCTTCAGGCGACGGTCGATTATTACGAAGGACCCGCCCTTTGGAAATTTCAAAGATGGAATTGAGTTTTTCGATGATATCCCTATCCAGTTCCAGTTCACCGGCGCGCAATACACCTTCCAAATGCTCAACCTTCCGTATACCGACAATTGCTGATGAAACAGCCGGATTGGCCAATACCCAGGCAATAGCGACCACATACTCCGGTTCTCCAACCTCTTTACACAACCGTGAAAAACGGTCGAGCATCTCGTTGTCTTCCAGTGATATTCCGTACTCCTGCTCGACGAACGCGGAACGACTATTCTCCCGGGCCTTTCTTTTACCGGTCAAAAGACCTCCCGACAGAGGCATATATGCCAGAATACCGATCCCGGCATCGTAAGCCGCGGGAATGACTTCCAGCTCCGAATATCGACAGAACAGGTTGTACATCGTCTGTTCGGAAACGAACCCCGGAAATCCACGCTGCATTGCTCCCGACTGAAACTTTGTTAAGCCCCAACCGGAGAAATTACTCGATCCCATATAGGTAATCTTACCTTGGGTATGTAATCGTTCAAACGAACCCCAAAACTCCTCCTGAGTTACTCTTCTATCAATATGATGGACCTGATACAGATCGATATGATCGGTTTTAAGCCGTTGTAACGAGCCGTCGGCGTGCCGTCTGACCTTATACCCGGATATACCCACCTCGCTATTCGGCCACTCTATCTCTCTCGGGCCCCAATATACCTTCGTAGCTAATACTATTTTCTCTCTTCTGTCGTTTCCCTGCGACAGCCAGTTACCGATTATCTCCTCCGAACGTCCCCATCCGTTAGCTCCCCCATAAATATCGGCCGTATCGAAAAAATTGATACCCGCGTCCAAAGCCCTATCCATAATCGCGAATGATTCTTTTTGATCGGCAGCGGGACCGAAGTGCATCGTTCCCAACCCAATTTTGCTGACTCTACAATTAGACTTCCCTAAATAGTTGTATTTCATATCTTCCTCCAATTCATGTTAATTCGGTCCCGTCCACATTTAAATTTCATAGGTGGTCCAATTGTATAAAGCTTATCATATTTCTCATGAGCGTGTTAAGAAGAACGCTGGTTTTCCGATTTGAGTGCGATTTTAAAACCCGGTTTTTAAGTCCTCCGGGAACAGGCACGGCATGGAACACCGTTTGACCATCCACATCGTCCGCCGGTGTAATGCCGCCTTTGGCGGTACATTGTCCGGCAATGCTTTTGCTGCAAGTAAGCCTCGGGAATAGGAAAACCAGGCAATATTCGTTGTTCCCGTGTCAAGCGTTTTCTTCTCCATTTTTTCCTGGAGGAATCTCCACTAATAAATCTGTTAATTCTTGAGCATTGCCAAACAACTCAATATTTAAATCGTCTAGGTTATCATACAAACATCTTATTCTTATATGTCCCATTTTAGGTTGATAATATCCGATCCTTTTAACCGCTTCATTTATTGTCTTTTGTACAGTCGAATATCTTTTAATTCGACTTTCGTATAATCGTAATGCAGATGAACAAATAAATTCAGAATCTGGACAAGCTTTTAAAATTTTTGAAATTCCCCTTATATGATCATCATGCCAATGAGTTGCAATTATTTGTTTTAATGATGAATCAGCTTGAAGACCCATTGCCTCTAGATATTTAAGGGTAATGGGATTTTTCTGTTCATCAACACAGGAATCAACCGAAACCCAATGATTTTTTCCAAAATGAACTAGTAACGCCTCTCCATAACCTGGGCCAAAAAGTGATATCTCAATTTCATTTGATTTTGGTGGTAAGGAAAAATCTACCATTCGATGGATTTGCGAATTGAAGATAGATTCTCTTCCGCGTTCTCGAAATCGGTTGTTGTCCATACCGGTAGTCTTCTGAACCTGATTACGGAGGTTCGCAATTTCTGGTGATATTTAGTAGTATAGTAGCCTATCGACCAATAAAATTTAGAACCAATTTCCAACAAAGAAATATCTTCATCATCAATTTCTTCATAGGAAAACTCGACGATTTCATCTGGTTTTTCTTCAGTTAAATTAATAAGTTTGGCCATAAAAGAGTCATCGTCTTTTCTAACAACAGTACCTTCCCACTTTTGTAATACATTAAAATTTGAATATGTAGGGTTACTATTAAACTTGAAGATGGGACGTTCAGAATCTTGATCTGACATATTCGATAAAGAATCTGAAGTAATTACTTCAGTTTGTTTTTCATTTGAATATGAATTATTTTCTTTAAGATAAGATTCCTTAGTATAACTAGATTCTAATCTTGGGTACAACACACCTGAAGACATTTTCGTAATATTACTTTGACGAATTAATTCCGATTCATCTAAATCATACTGAATATTTTGTGCTATATCATTCATATTAACTCCAGCAAATTTCGAGAACATTCTTTGGATTTGTTATTTGTGTCTTGCCAATTTTCTTCTAAAATCGATATAATCTCATCTGATCCGGAAATACCAGTAATATCATCTGTTTCATAATGGTCATTAATATTCAAATAAATACCCGGATCAACTTTTTTAGATGGTTCAATCTTCAAATTAAAACTCCCGGGCTCAAGTCCGCGAAGCAACGATTTATCCCTTCCCGAAAATCCCCCAAGGTCTGGTAAGAGAGGTAAAGAAAATGATAACAATTCCTCCGGATATTAATGCGGTACCGATAGACACCTCGGCAATCCGGCCAAGTATCACCCTGGAAACAGCAACATACATGCTTAACCCCATATTGATAATCGATAAAACGGTGGCCCGGTTATACGAGTGAATTTCCCGGTTTTGATATGAAGCGAGAAGCGGCTTTTTTAACTCCCGAAACCCATAGGTAAAAATAAACAGACTGAATACACTCCACGGGGCACCTGCCAATCCCCAAGCAACAAAGAAGACCCCGGGTAAAACGGGGGCAAGGGTGAGAGTGGTTTTCGGGCCAAACCACTTTTCCAGTTTATAAGCGTACCGTTGTGTTACCGCAGACAGAAGAGACGCCCCGGAGAGAGCTGCTCCAATGAGAAACGGTGAAAAACCGTATTGTTTGAACATAGGCTGGTAAAGCATAAGAGCGATGTCTCCGAAGGTTGCGGTAAATATCGTTATAGCTACGATTTGCCGTAACGTTCCATTACTCTTGATGAGTGAAAAACCTTCTTTAATGAGCATAAACGATTCCGCCGGTTGTCGTTTTGCCGAGTGCCTCCGTGTTTCATGCAGCGTGAAGCTGATGATAAGAGCTATAGTGACCGAGCAGGCGGTCATTGCTATGACGATCATGTAGCTGGAAAGGGCAAATCGGGAGACGATTACTCCTCCGATCAAGGGTGATAAAAAGAAACCGAATTGATAAGCGCTTCCGAGTCTGCCCACGGCCTTTTGCATCAACGTGTCCTTCTCCGCTTCCGGAAGCTCATCATAGAGAAGGGCTTCTCCCGCTCCCGAAAGAAAAGCAAAACCGATTCCGGCAAGGAGCGCAATAAACACAAACGCCGGATAGCTTTCCGCGAAAATATAGAAAAACTCACCGGCAGCTTGACAGGCAAGGGCGAGAACCACCGACCATTTACGGCCGATTCTATCGGCTATGATACCGGTGGGAATTTCGGCAAGAAAAACGGTTACCGTAATAATCGACTCTAAGGAGGCTATCTGCATCAAGCTCAGACCGCGGCTTGATAGATAGAGCGTATTCACGTGGATATAAAAATAGAGCGACGAGAAAAAGGTTATAAGGAAAAGTTTTCTGAGAGTGACCTGCCCTTCTTTCATGTTCCCTCCGCAGCGTC
>CAZJBZ010000027.1:0-10365 GCA_964543975.1 uncultured Spirochaetales bacterium | reverse complement strand
TCGAACTCCACCTTTATAACCATCACTTCATCGGTTATCTCATTGACCGGGATTCCTCGTATTCGAAGGTACGGCTTTTCCTGCCAGTGCCAGGGAGTCGTATCCACCCTTGCCTCGAGATCTCTGCCGTCGTTTAAGAGGACCGCTCTTTTCGGCTTTCGGTCCAGCGGCCGCAGGATGATCGCGCTGCTTTGAAGATCTTGAAACAGATGCAGGTAGAGAGTGTTCCCCCTTTTGGTGAGAAGCACCTCATCCCGGACAACGGTGGTATTCTCGTTCATCACCATTTCATCCTTCCATGCCATGGATGAAGCCGGAACAGCGTCTCCAAATGATTCCCGGACCTTTTTATACCACGCCCCGATCCTCTTCAGCGCGGTGCTGTCTTCCTCGGCGAATGTTCCGTCCGGTTTTGGACCAACATTGAGTTTGTAATTCCCGCCCATGGCCATTATTCTATCGATACTCCGCATCAGATGCTTGTGCGAATAGTAATCCTCGTCTTTTTTATACCCCCAGCTTTCCCTGCCTAACGACTGCACCGCTATTACAGGGGTTGAAAATTCTTTACCCGAGGGAATCCGCCGCTCGGGTGTTTTGTAATCACCCGCGTCAGGGCCGCGGTCATTGATGATCGCATTGGGTTGAAGAGAACGGACCATCTGATTGACGTCCGGTTCATACCATTCGAGTACATTCACGTCCCAGAATATTTCGGCTATTTCTCCGTACTGAGTACAAAGCTCCTTCATCTGGTTTTTCATGAACTCGATATACTTATCTCTGTCCGGCCGATCGCCGGTTCGAGGACCGAACATCTCGTGATGCCGTCCTTGATTCGGATAATTGGGGTGGTGCCAATCGGGAATTGAGTAATAGAGGCCTAACGGAATATTGCGTTTGCGACACGCCTCGGCTGTCATTCCTACTATGTCTTTTCCGTAGGGCGTATTCATGACGTTATAGTCGGTATATTCGGTATCGAACAGACAAAAACCGTCGTGGTGCTTTGTCGTGATACAGAGAGAATCCATGCCGGCATCTTCCATCGAATCGAGCCACTTATCGGGATTAAAATCGACCGGATTAAAACTACCTGCCAACTGTTCATAATCGGCACGCGTCATATTCCCCCTCCACACAATTTGTTCGTGCCAAGCGGGAAGCGCGTACAGTCCCCAATGGACGAACATTCCAAACCGTTTTTCAAAAAACCAGTCCCTTCCGTCGTTGAATCGTTGTATCATACAGTTCTACCCTCCATATAGAACCAATCTATCACGAACAGCCATTGAGGAGGAACCGC
The DNA here is from genome assembly GCA_964543975.1 of uncultured Spirochaetales bacterium. Lineage (GTDB taxonomy): Bacteria > Spirochaetota > Spirochaetia > SPDA01 > CAZJBZ01 > CAZJBZ01. The sequence goes on along the minus strand of CAZJBZ010000027.1, from coordinate 9,059 downwards.
ATAAATCAGCAATTACCTCGATTGATTATTCGGACGGCATGCGGTACGCTTACCCAAAAAAAAAGGGCTTTCGTTACAATGATAGGGAGGGACCATGATGAAATCTTTCGTAACAGGAATACTCCTTTCTTTCCTCGCTCCGTTAACGGTCACGGCAATCGACCCTGCATCGGTAGAGCTGAACAATAAAGGGATGGACCATTATGATGAGAGGGAGTTCGTAACGGCGTGTGAACAGTTTCTCAAAGCTTTGGAAATTGATGATTCGAACTATATGGCCCATTACAACCTCGCCTGTACCATGTGCCTCCTGCGGGAAGAGTGGAGCCCATGCGGCTTCTATCCTGATTCGGATATTGAATTCGATATCCTGCAGGACACCATCCTCTATCACCTCGATCGTTCCGTCCAACTCAATGAGAGACGTCGTCAAAGGATGGTGGAAGATCCCGATCTTGCCCGCGCCCGCACCGCGCTTCGGTTCCATCAAATTGCAGGCAGATCTCTTACTGTTGCCGCGGACGCGAAAGCTATTATTCCTGCTGTCAATTGGCGGCTCAACAAAGACATCGATACTCCGGGCAGCTGGGACACGCCTTCCGGAACGGTCGGGTTTACGCGGGAAGGACGGTTTACCATAGAGCTGTACGATGAAGAGCGTTTCGCCGAAGGCCGGTATTCGATTATTGACGGGACACTCTCCTTCGAGGTCACGAACGGGAACTTCACCATCGACCGTTTTATGGGGGAGATAACTGAGAATAACATAGTCATACCGGATTTCTACGGTTATGATTTGGTAATTTGGAGTACAACGGAGGAATGCGGCACCTAATCTATGTCCGATTCCCTCATGACCCTTTTCGGCTCTTCATTTTGGAGCAGCGCGGCGGATATAATAAACAGGCATCAGCTGCTCTTCACCGTTTCTACAAGTGCTTTGGCACTCGGCGGATAAAACTCACCGGCTACGCTGCACCCCGGCGCAAGCAAGACCCGGCTCTTACCCGCCTGTCTCAGCCCCTCTTCCGCGTTTCTTCGAGCGGCCTCAGGAGTAATAAAGAGGAATTGGTCCTTATCGATTCCGCCCATTATGCAACCGTCGAACTTACTTTTCATATCGGTAATAGAAGGATTTGACGGATGTCGGTCTTCATAACTGATGACCGGAACCGGAAACGCAAGTGCCGCGTCGGTAAAAATGTGATGGCCGTGAACATGGACCGTGTTCATGGGTCCCAAACCCTTAATCTCTTCGAAAACACGAAGCGCGAACGGATAGGCGTATGTGCTGTATAATTCCCACTCCATTTGACTTTCCGCGCCGAAGGTTGAGAGGAAAATACCGGCCGTTCCCCGTTTCAACGATTCCTTACAGTACGCGATAAGATTGTCGGTTATCACATCGAGGGCGTTGATCAACGCATCCGGAACTTCATTGACCAAACGATAAAGGTTCTCTCCGGCGATGTTTCTTCCCAACGTCTGCCACGGCTCGAAAACCGTGTCGGTGAAATAGGCCTTCCCCTCCAGCTCCCGTGCCACGTGCTCCAAAGCCTTCAGCTGCTCTTTCCAGTCGGTCTCTTGAACGGCAACATGGGTAATTTTCTCCAAATCTTCTTTCGTCTTTACCGCTTCCATTCCTCGCGGCAAAGGATGGTAGTAGTCATTCATCAATTTAAGCCAATCAAGATCGTAATAGTTAAAAAAATCCAAAGCAATCTCGGCGAATGTCTCACCGCCGGCATGCTGTACTCCAAAATGATACCAAAAAGAAACCGGTAATCGGTCCGGTACTTTACCGGCTAATACAGTATCTACCCGTTCGCGTTTATTCATCTCTCCTCCTTGCGCGCTTCAATATGACTGGAAAAATCGGTTAATTAGAAATCCAGCCCGGCACTCCGTAAGCACTACCCATCAGTTACACTACCATTATATCACGTTATTGTAAAATCCGGGTTGCTATGGAAAGGTGATTCTGCTATTATTTTTTCCGTTGAGGAGCGGTCAAGTCCTGTTTTCAAAGGACCCAAACAATACGAGGTCGTTGTGATAACCCGGCTTTTTTTACTCGTCATTTCATTTTTTACTCTCTCTCTCCTTCCTCTGTTTGGGGAGACCCTTTCTTTCACGGTGGTCGATAAAGACCTCGAAATGCCCCTCGAAGGGGTCAGGCTGGTGGAAACGGAAACGGGGACGGAAACGTTTACCGATTTTAACGGAGAAGCACAGCTTATCATAGAAAACCCGGACGACAGGGCAATTGTGGTCGCCGAACTGATCGGGTATGAGGATAAAAAAATCCTGATCAAAGAGTTTAATAAACCTGTTACCGTGGAAATGATGATGGAAGGGCTTATCGTCGGAGAAGAATTGGTCATCGAGGCGGAGGCGGTCGGGGAGACCGATGAAGAGGTAGGCGTCTCTACGGTCATCGAGAAGGAAATGATTCAATCCACGGCAAAAATAGGTGTTATCGAGGATGTCTTGACCGCGGTGAAACTTCTCCCGGGGGTCAGCTACGGAGGCACCTTCGGCACCTCCCTGTCGGTACGGGGAAGCGCTCCCGACGGCGTTACCGCCGTTTCGGACGGTTTTGTGGTCAAGTATCCCTACCATTGGGGCGGAGCATTCTCAATTTTTAATCCGAACATTGTGGAATCGGTCAAATTCTCGACCGGTATCTTCTCCGCGAAATACGGTCAGGCGACCAGCGGCATCTTGGACGTCACCACAATCACACCAAACGAGGGGTTCAAGTGGCAGGGGAACCTCTCCACTTCAACATTGGAAGCGTTTCTCCAGCTCCCATTCGGGAAACAACAGCAATTCGGCATCTTTACCGGCGCCCGCTTGACGAACTACGATCTGACGATTGCCGCTCTCAACGGTATTGCCGAGGTTTTCCAAGCGTCCACCCTCCTGGAAATGCTTTCGGCCGTCTCCCGCGCACCCTATATCTACGACTTTTATCTGAAAACCACGTTCCGGCCCACGGACAGAATAGAATGGTACATCAACGGTTTTTGGGGGAACGACGGAGCGAGCAGCGCCTTCGAAGACGCCAAGATCAATACGGAAGAGGACGTTGCCTATAATTTCGACTTCCGTTACTACAACACCGATCTCTACGTTAATACCGGACTCCGTCTCTTGGCCGGTGACAATCTTTTCATCCATTTGTTAGGCGGGTACGAATACTGGCAGTCGGACATCGACGCCTGGATAGAGGAGTACGGCACCCATATCTACAGCGACGCCTTCCTCGAAGAGTATCGGCGCCTCGTGCCTCAGAACGCGGAGAGCTTCTCGGTCAGCACCGAATCTTCCTACGTGAGTACAACAATCAAACACGGAGTGCAGGGACGGACCGATTTTGATTTGACCATAGGAGACAGATTGCTGCTGCAGTTCGGTCTGGGGACCTATCTCGATTTTTCCGACAGCAGCGGCACGGGGGAGTTCTGGACCATTGAAACGGACGACGGAAAACCGGTCTACAGAAAAGTGACGTTCGAAAACGAAGCGGAGGACAACCGGCTGCTGAACTCTTTTGGGTATATCGGTTCCGCCATCACCTTCATACCGGACATCATACGGTTGGACGCGGGATGCCGCATCGATCACAGCTACCTGATGAGCTCGGAAGAGTATACGCTCAACACCTATCCGGTACCCGGACCCAGACTCAACCTTCAACTGACCCCTCCGTGGACCACCACGTTCTTTCGAAGCACAAACTTCAGTGTCGGGGCCGGACTCTTCTCGAAAACCCCGTTCGAGACCATCGACGTCAACAAAGAGATGGGCCTGGAAGATTTCGATGTCGCCGTACCCAAAACCTTCATGACCATCCTTGGATGGGAGACGGGGCTGCCTCTCGACTTTCGATTCAAAATCGAAGGGTACTACAAGTATATTTTCGATCGGTTCTACACGAACAGTGTGCTGAACGAAGAAACCGACGAACGGGAGCTGAAAATTCATAACGACGGCTACGGTCACGCGGCCGGGTTCGACTTTCTCTTCGATAGAAAAACGTCACGATACATCGACGGTCTGATAAGCTACTCATTCATCTACGCCCGGTATTACAATCCGGAATCGGACGGAGAAGAATCGACAACCGCTCCAAGAGATCAGTGGTACTACCCCTCCTTTCACAGGTTCAACACCCTCAATCTGCTTCTCAACATAAAACCGACATCGTGGTTGACCATAACCACCACCCTGAGTTTCGCGACCGGACAGCCGAAAACCGAATACGGAGACAAGGAGATGTTCCTCTCCTACTTTGAAGAGTCCGACGGGACGACAACCGTCGCCGAAATGTACTCGAGGCAGTCGTACTATTCGGACACGCTGCGGACCAACTTCTCGCTTCCGCTCGATATAAAGATCACCTTTCATAACTATTTTGAAGATTCCAAACTGGAGTGGGAACTGTACCTGGCGGTCGAAGACATCCTTTCTCCCCTTCTTTTCGAACTGCAGCCTCAGGACAACGTTAACACCAGCATCTGGAGCGGTGAAGACAGGGCCGCCCCTTCCGCCGTGTTCGCGCTGCCTATTCCCAGCATCGGGTTCCAACTATCGTATTAAGAGAGTGATATATGGAGAAAAAACAGTCCGTTCTAATTGTTTCGGCCATCGTCATAGTCGGTTTTCTCACAGGCGGATGCGCAACCGTCACTAACCGGATAACCTATCGCGCTCCATACGGTCCGGTAAAGCTTACCGTCAAAGAGAATGCCGAAGGGATCCGATGGGGAGAGCTGGAAACCGACCTTCTTCCATCGGCAACTGTTATCGGAGACATCAAAGAGTCCGAAGAAGGATTACTCTTTTACATTACTCGGGTCCGCTTCTTTACCAACTGGCCGAACGGATGGACGGAAGGGTTATACGAAGCGTCCGGGACCTATTTGTTCACAGGCCCGACCGGCAGCGAAAAAATAATCGTAAAAGACGAGTTTAGTCTCTGGGACATCCTTGAAGGAGAGATCCGTTATTTCGATACCTATCATCGAAGGGACGCCGGAAGACGAAAGGTGAAAAACCGAATCGACAGGATGGCGGAGATAAGCCGCTATATGCAGGAAGAGAAGGATTTTCCTCCCTTTTTCCTGAGATACGAAGGGGCGGCCCGCCGGATTGAAGGACCGGCCCAAAGCTTTCAGGGAGCACTTTTTCCCTACCTTTTCCCGGAAGCAAAGGGGAGCTTGTCGGGCAAAGAGAGAAAACGCTACTTTCGGGAAAAGAACGAAGCATATTCTTCCTGTAATGATGGAGAAAAAGTATTAGGTGCCGGGATAGTGTGGAACAGCTGTTATTCCGAAAAAATATTACCCGAGCAGTACGTGGCGCTGCGTGACAGCGGAACGTTATGGCGTGATTACGAAGAGGCATCACACCTTTTTTACACGCTTTACAATATCAATTACGTCATGAACGAATACATGAGGTAGCGCCGCGGACCCTGTGGGATAAATCAGGGGCACGTCGACGTAATTCTTACACTATCGAGAAAGGAGGAACAGAAGTGGCATTGAAGGAATTCATACTCATGGGCGGTTGGGCGATGTGGCCTCTTATGGTCTTTTCCGTGGCAACTATCAGCATTATTTTGGAAAAAACGATTCATCTTCTTATTCATAACTTAAAAGTTGATGACATATATACCGACATTTTGGAGAACCTTGAAGAGGGCACCCTCTCGGAAGCAGAGAACATCTGTAAATCTTATTCCAAACGGAAAGTCGGGGCCCCTATTTTCCTTGCGGGAATCACTGTGTCATTCTTAGGAGAAGCGAGAATGGAGAGAGCGATGGAAACGGAAGCGGCAGACCGAATAGGGACCTTAGAGAACGGATTCAGCCTGCTGGTAGCACTGGGTTCCATCGCGCCCATAACCGGTTTCTTAGGCACCGTCTCCGGAATGATCGGCGCGTTCAAAGCGATAGCAAACGCCGCCGATGTCAACGCTCAGCTCGTAGCGGGAGGTATCTTCGAAGCGCTTATCACGACAGCTTTCGGGTTGGCCATCGCAATCGTCGCCATAACCGGATACAACATTTTCGCGCACGTTGTGGACAGGTTCGCCGCCCAGGTGGAAAAGGCGGGGAGCGAAATAATCACTCGCGTTCTTATTCTGGCCCGAAACGGTAATGCGGATTAAAACAAAACACAAAAAACGAATCGATATAGCGGAATCGGGAGCGTTAAGCGATTTAGCGTTTCTCCTCATCATTTTTTTTATCGTTATCGCGGTATTCACCGTCAACACCGGCTTTATCTTAGGTCTTCCGCGCAAAAACTCCACTAAAATCGTTAATGTGGAAGATATAATCAAGCTCACGCTTCTTGAAAACGGAACACTCGAGCATAATGGCGGGCCCCTCCTCCCGTCGGAACTTGACGCGCTGGTATCGGAACGGCTCGAGGTACGTCCTAATATGACGCTGCTCCTTACGATTCACCCCGAAACCGAATACCGGAGGGTTGTGGAGATAATCGATTTTGTTCGGAAAAAAGAGGTGGAAAACTTCTCCTTCCGTATGATGGAGGAGGGGCCGTGACCATCAAAAGACCGAAAAAAAGGGACCCGATCGTCCCAATCAATTCGATGTCCGACATAGCGTTCCTTCTTCTTATTTTCATTATGTTGATTTCCCTCATCAATTACAGACGAGAGATAAAAATCGCCTACCCGGAGGCAGAATCGCAAGAGGTAACGCAAGCGGACAAAAACCTCGAAATCTGGATCAAAAGAGAAGGGACCATTTTTTACAAGGGGGAACCGCGAAGCCTTTCTCAAATCGAGGCGATCGTAGCCGACGGTGTAGCCGAAGACCCTTCGGTCCGTATCCATATTCTGGCCGATAAATATACCCCCTACAAAAATGTGGACGGCGTGTTGGAAATTCTGAAGCTGCTTCAGCACAGAGCGGTTTCGCTGGTGGTAAAGGAAGCGAAGCAGTGAAGGTCGATCGAGAATTCCGGCACCAGTCGTCCCGCGGACGTTTCAACCGCTTAGGACGGTTCATCATATTCGGAGCGGCAGTCGCGCTGCACCTCATCCTCATTTTTACGATAACCGTAAAAACGGGTGAAAAAAAGGAGCGGGAAGACACTACTCTTTTTAAGGTAGTCGACCTTGAAGAGTATGTCCCTCCTCCCGAACCGGAAGAAGAGGAGAAGGAAGAGAAAAAACCTGAACCCGAAGAAAAAGTCGAAGTTCCGCGACAGGAGACGATAACCGAGGATGTTATTGAAAAAAAGGAAGAGGTTGAGGTCATAGAAGAGGAGGCCCCCGCCCCGCAAGAAGGCGTACCGCAACCCGCGCCGCAGGCAAAACCGGCACCCGTAGAGTACCTTCCTCAACATAAAATTTCGGTCCCCCCGCGCATGCCCACCGAAGAAATCAGGAACAAAATCACCTACCCCGCTCTTGCCAACCGTCAAAAAATCGAGGGCGTGGTCTTTTTGGAACTGTACATCGATAAGACCGGCGTCATCCAAAAGATCGTTGTGCTGAAAGATCCGGGTTACGGTTTCGCGGAAGCCGCTTTTGAAGCCTTAGAGGGAATGAAGGTCGAACCGGCGGAAGCGAACGGCGTGCCGGTGGCGGTCCGCTTTCGCTATCCCATCAGATTTACGATAAAATAAAAAGTCTGTATCCGAACTTAGAGTGCCGCGAGAGAAGCAGCAGCCCTCTTTCTTGTGTATTATATGGATATGAATAACACCATATCCAAGCCAAACGGTCCAAACGGTGACTTTTTATTGGAAACTGCTTCCCGTCACTTCGGTGTCGATTACCTCTTCCCTTACCAAAGGCTGGCCGTCACCAATATTCTGGAAGCCGGAACTTTTTCGACGCGAAGCGGCCAAAGCGATCGAGGTGACGATCGGGACGCGAAACCTCACCAGATTATCATTCTTCCTACCGGCGCCGGTAAATCACTCTGTTTTATGCTCCCTTCCCTCCTTCTTTCGGGAGTTACATTGGTCATTTTTCCCCTCCTCGGCCTCATCAGTGACCAGGCCCGCAGATGCGAGGAGGCAAACATCCCCTGCGGAGTACTTCGCGGAGGACAGACGAACGAAGAGCGAGAACAGGTTTGGGACGGTCTGACCAGGAACCGGTTGAGAATTCTTCTCTCCAATCCCGAAACTGCGCTCTCTCCTCATGTATTGAAAAGATTGAAGGATGTTGACCTGTCCCTATTGGTTGTCGATGAGATGCATACGGTAAGTGAGTGGGGCGACACCTTTCGTCCCGTCTATCTCGAGATAGGACGCCTTGTAGAAGAGGCCCGAATACCGCTCGTTACGGCTTTTACCGCGACCGCTTCCGACCATATTCTTAAGCGGGTCCAAGAAATCATCTTTCCCCATTCCTCTCCTCACCTGATACGGGCGGACCCCGACCGTCCGAACATCACCTATCGTGTTATCCCGTCAATCTGCAAAGACCATGATATAGTACGGCTGTTATCGAAAGATAGTGTAGGCGTCCTACACTCAAGTCAACGCTTCTCAGATCCTGCCGATGAAAGCCAATTGAGAACATCGAATCCTCAAGCGGTGGAACGACCGGCGATTGTCTTCTGCCGCTCCCGCGTTGCTGCCGAAATGACCGCTCGGATGCTGCGTTACCGTTTAAAAGAAGCTGAAATCTATTTTTACCACGCTGGTCTCGAACGCGACGAAAAAACTGCTGTAGAGGAGTGGTTCTACCATTCCCGGAACGGAATACTCTGTACTACCTGTGCCTACGGTATGGGTGTGGATAAAAAAAATGTAAGAACGGTGGTCCATCGTTCTCCTTCACCATCGGTAGAGGCGTACCTGCAGGAATCGGGGAGAGGCGGACGGGACAGAGAGCCGGCGGAGGCGGTCCTTCTCTATTCGGATGAAGACAAGCACCGCCTTTTACGCATCGATGACCGGTATTCCCGCGAACGGTTTGCCGGCATGCTCGATTACGCCGAAGACAACCTTACGTGCAGGCGGGAAAAATTACTTCAAATGCTCTCCGCCGAACCTGAGGC
>CAZJBZ010000026.1:0-19238 GCA_964543975.1 uncultured Spirochaetales bacterium | reverse complement strand
GCCATTCCGATGAAATTACCTTCCGTATCTATGGAACAACTGGTAACCTCCCCTATAACCGTCCCCTGCTTGTTTACAACCGGATTACCGGGGTTCGGCTTTCTTACACCTTTATGACCAATTATCCACCGAACGATGTGCCGATCTGATTTGAGCTCGGACGCAAGGAGCCTGTCGCGGCCGATAAAAAAACTTTTATGATACTTAACGAAACCGGGAAAACCTGCCTCCTGCGGGGAGATATCCTGTTCCCCGGCCAACTCGTGGCCATAGAGAGGAAGACCTGCTTCAATTCGAGTACTGTCTCTGCAGGCCAAACCGCACGGTTTTATTCCGTACTCACTACCCTTTCCAAGTAACAGCCTCCACAAATCGGGCAGTAGGTCGGGATGGAGGAACAGTTCATAGCCAACCGGCTCTCCCGTATATCCTGTCCGAGAAAGAAAGAGCGGTATGCCTCCGAGAGAAATCTGTCGTATTCCGCCTTTTTTTAAGGTGGTGATCCGTTCCGCGCTTTCCCCTCCGCCGCAGCAGGCGATGAGGATTCTCTCAGAATGAGGACCCTGCAAGGCCAAATCCCGAAGTTGTTCGTTTCCGGCATCCGGATTTTTCACATTGATCAGTTCGGTCGCCGCCCTCATGTGTATCTCAGGATCATCAAAATCGATTATGACCTTCCTCTCGTTGACCGATATCAGCCAATCCCAATCTTTCTCTTCATTCGCAGCATTGACCACAAGGAAAAACCGTTCTTTTTCGGTTCGGTAGACGATCAAATCGTCTATTATTTTTCCGCCGGGATCGAGCAGAAAACCGTAACAAGAATCTCCGGGAGGGAGAGCTTCAATATCATTTGTGGTGACGGATTGTAAAAACTCCGAAGCGTGTTCGCCCCGTGCCTCGAAACAGCCCATATGAGCAACGTCGAAGAGACCCGCTCTTTTCCGCACCGCGGAGTGTTCATCAGTAACGCCTGAATACCAGACCGGCATCTCCCACCCGGCGAAGGGGACCATCTTCGCGCCGGCCTCTTTATGCAGAGCGTTGAGGGCCGTTTTTCGGAGCGCATTCCGCTCCTGTTTCCGATAGTCCCACGTTCTCTTGCCTCCGTCATTCCCGCCCTCCGCGGCGGCTTTTCCTTCCGCATTATCGGCCGGCGAGAAAAGACCGTGATGCCGTTCCGCCTCTGCCAAAGCGCGGCGGCCGATAAAGTAGGGAAGTGAAAAATCCGGGGAGAAACGACAGGGCCGTCCCTCCTCCCGACGGGAAACGGAATTTTCAAACGGGTCCCTATCGGAAGTGATCTCCTGCACGATTACCGGGCCGGGCACTTTCCTGTAGACATCCTGGTAATCGAAAAACACATCTCCGTCGGAGAGGGCCCGCAGCCAGTCGATAAAAGCCGGACCGCCTTCCTCCTGTCGGCAAGAGTACCGCTGCCTCCCGTAGGAATCTTCTTCGTGACGGAGTACCGTAAGCCGGGCAAGAAGCTTCCCATCCGGAGAGTATGCGTTTGTCTCCGCTTGCTCACCTGTCCGTAGAAGGCGAATGTTGGCTGCGCACACTTCCTGGAGAAAAGACCGGGCGTCGTATCCGCAAACGGTAAAAAGAAGCGGGAGCTCTCTCTCACGCGCTTCATCACCCCAAAAATGAGGATATCCCGATTTCTGTACATTCGGTTCAACTGAGGCTTTTATAGCCAATTCCGCGATATCGCGTTTGGCCTGCCGCAGCACATTGAACGGAATTTTCCCCTTCGGCCTGCTGCCTGACATCCCCCAATATGAAAAAGGAGTGGTATTGATAAGCAGGGTATGCACTATTTCGGCTATTTGTTTCATCTCCTCCGTTCCACAGCCCTTTTGTGTAAGCCACGTTGTGCCGAACCGGATTCCCGTCGCGTGAGAGGTTGCCGTGTCGCCCGGAATGGTGTTTTTATTGACGACTATTCCGGCGGCATCGAGTATTCGAGCGGCAACTTCACCGTACAGCATCTCTCCCGATTTCCTTCTTCCGCCTCGAAGTCGCCCGTCGCCCCTTCCGTGTTTACCATCTTTTCCGATCGCGCCCACGTCAAGCAAAACGATATGCGTGTTCGTACCCCCGTGAACGACCCGAAGGCCCGTTTCTTGAAAAGCGTCCGCTAAAGCACGGGCATTTTCCGTAATTTTACGCTGCATGTCTTTATAGGGTTCCGTTCGAGCAATGTGAAAAGCGACCGCCATGGCCGCTATTTTGTTGACATGAGGGCCTCCTTGGGACCCGGGAAACACAGCTTTATCGATTTTGGCCGCTTTCTTCCTATCAGTAGTTATGATAACGGCGCCTCTCGGTCCACAGAAGGTCTTGTGGGTGGTAAACATGGTTATATCGGCAATGCCCACCGGATCGGGATAAACCCCGGCAATCGCCAAACCGACCGAGTGAGAAATGTCGGCGAGCAGGTAAGCGCCGACCTCATCGGCTATGTCGCGAAAACAATTCCAGTCCGGTGCCCAGGTGTAGGCCGTATACCCCGCGATAATCATTTTGGGTCGATGCTGAAGCGCCAAGGTCCGGACAGCCTCATAATCGAGCTTTTCAGTTTCGGGATCAACACCGTAGGTAACGGAAGTATACCGGCGGCCGGATTGATTGAAACGACTGCCGTGGGTTAGATGACCTCCCTGAAAGAGGTCGAGACCCATAATTGTGTCTCCGCCTTGCAGGAGGGCGTCATAGATTGCCAGATTGGCGGCGGAACCGGAAAGCGGTTGAACGTTGACAAAGATAGAATCTTCGGACAGGCCCGGTTTACTGAAACAGTGTGCCGCTCTTCTGACGGCCAGACTTTCCACGATGTCGACATATTCGACACCCATATAAAACCTTCGATCACCGTACCGTCTAAAAACACTCAGGTTTTGTGCAAAATCTTCAAGCATCTCTTCCGAATATCCGAGCATCTCTTCCCGGGGGTACCCCTCGGCGTAGATATTCTGAAATACCGAACCCAACGCTTCCCTGACGGATAACGGGGCGATACTCTCCGAAGGAATCATAATTAATTTTCTATGCTGCCGTTCCTTCTCCCGCTGTAACAGCTCCGAAAGAAAAGAATCGGTCTCGGATAAGGAGTCCGAAAAGGTGTACTTTTTCATGGGAAATCCTTACCTGTCGTGGTCTCGATAAAACGGCCGTGTTTCACCCCTCTCATACTGATAAGGGAATTGGCGATCTCTTTAATTTTTGTCGCTCGACCCCGGAGCACAATTACTTCCAAACAGTTCTGTTCATCCTGATGAATGTGGAGGGTAGAGACAACACTGGCGTAGTCCTTATGCTGATGGTCTGCCAACTTCTGGGAGAGTTCCATGTGGTGATGGTCGTATACGATAATAGCCACCCCGGCGGTTTCATGTTCTCCTCCGGACCACACCTCTTTGACCATGTGTTCTCGAATTAGATCACGAATCGCCTCCGACCGATTGGTATAACCTTTATCGGTAATCATTGTATCAAAAACCGAAAGAAGCTCTTCATCCAAAGAAATACTAAATCGTTTAACCACGTTTCACTCCTTCTTTTTTTAACATATTCGAGGAAGAAGGAGACCGCGCGGGAAATCGAGTATTCTTCTTCCTCCAATTTCTGTTTGAAGAACAACCTTTTTTGGATGGTCCTCCACAACAGTACCAATCTTCACCGCTTTTTCCGCGAGGGACAGTTTCCGGAGGTCGGATAGCAGCGTCTCACAGCTTTCGGAAGAGACCACAGCCACCACCACACCCTCGTTGGCCACTTCCAACGGATTAAAACCTAAGATGTCGGAAACTGTTTTTACTCTCGGTCTGACCGGCAGCACCTCTTCATCAATGACAATTCCTCCATTGATATCGGAAACGATTTCATTCAAAACCGCTGAAACACCCCCTCGCGTGGCATCTCGTAAAAACCTGACCTCCTTTTCTCGATTGAAGAAGGTCCGGCACACCGGAAAAAGATCGGCGCAGTCGGAAACGAGACCCTCGGCTACATCCAATCCTTCTCGGGCCGCCATGACGGCAATTCCATGTTCGCCGATCGCCGAAGTGACGACAACCGCGTCTCCCGGGACGATGCCGTCAGTCGATAAACGGTGAGGATATACTTTTTCTCCGATGCCCGCGGAATTGATATAGATTTGCCCTCCTTTCCCCTGAGGAACAACCTTGGTATCTCCGGTAACGATTGCCACACCCGCGTTTTCCGCCGCCTCGGCGATCGATGTCAGGATACGTTGTAGATCAGCAAACGAGAGGCCCTCTTCCAAAACAAAACCCAACGATAGATATTTCGGTTTTGCGCCTGAAACAGAAAGGTCGTTACAGGTGCCGTAAACAGCCAGTTTTCCAATATCGGAACCGGGAAAAAAGGGCGGATCGACAACAAACGTATCGGTAGTGAACAGGATATCCCCTTCCACCGAAAGAAGTGAGGCATCGTTCAATCCTGTATAAAAATTGTTCTTTAATTCAGGGTAGATAATCTGCTCTATTAGGTCGCGGGAGAGCTTTCCGCCGCTTCCGTGTTCCAGCTTGATCCTCTCTTCGTTTCTATTGTATCTATCCGACACAATCGGCCTCCCCGTACCGCAGATACGCCGCGCAGCTGCCTTCGGAAGAGACCATACAGGGACCCACAGGTGATTCGGGAAGGCAAAGCGTACCGAAGAGGCTGCATTCGGGCGGCGTAATCTTACCGAGAATCACCTCCGCGCAGCGGCATCCGGCAGGTTCATACGGCTGCAGCGAAGGAAGATCGAATATGGTGCCTGCGTCTATATGAGAAAACTCGGGGATTAATCCGAGTCCTGAATCGGGGATCGTTCCCAAACCCCGCCACAGCGCGTCGACCGGTCGGAGCATCTTCTCCATCAGCAGCCGCGCTTTTCCGTTCCCATCCTCTTTCACCGCTCTGGTATAGTGATTTTCCACTCTTTTCTTTCCCGATTCGATAAGAGCGAGCAGCCGTTCGATACCCAACAGCATGTCGATCGGTTCAAATCCGGTTATAACCCCCGGGACACCGTCGTCGGACTCCAAGAAACGGTAAGCATTCTCACCGATTATTACCGAAACGTGTCCGGGCAGGATAAAACCGTCGAAATAACGGTACGGATCGGCTAAAAGGGCTTGCAGTGCGGGTGGGACCGTTTTAAAGACAGGATAGAGAAAAAGAGAGCGTATACCGCGTTGTACAACAGTCTGAAAAACCGAGGCCACTACCGGGATGGTGGTTTCGAACCCTATGCCGAGAAAGACTACCGGCCTTGTCGTTTCCTCCGCCCATTTGAGTGCTTCTGCCGGGGAGTAGACAATTTTACACCGTCCCGTTCCCATGTATGCCGAAAGAGACCTTCCGTCCGTACCGGGCACCTTAACCATGTCGCCGAAGGTCACTACCGATGCATCGTGTTTTTCGATAAGAAGGAAACAGTTATCAATGTATGAAGTCGGTGTAACACACACCGGGCATCCGGGACCTGAGATCAAACGAATATTCGAAGGCAGTAATGAATGGATCCCGTGCTTCCGAAGATTGACGGTATGCGTTCCGCACACTTCCATCAGTGTTACCGGATTAGAGATTCTTTGCGCGATGCGAGAAATGGATTGATTAATGATTTGGACACGATGGCGGTCAATCATGTTCGAGCGAAGCGTCGTTTGTGCTGTTTATAGAATCGAATAGATCCAGCCGATCCCGGGCATCGTCATATTCCAATTTTTCGATGGCGAATCCGGCATGTACAATGATATAATCACCGGGAGAAGGATTTTCGAGCAGGGCGGTATTCACTTCCAGTTCGGTTTCTCTCTGGGTAACGACTGCCGTCTCTTCATCGACGATCCTTTCTATTTTCATAGGAATTGCAAGACACATGGTCCTCTCCTTTTTTTTGGCACACCCGGCCTTGAGAGAGATTGTATCTCTCTCAAGGCCGATACAATCTTCCCTTCAATGTAACCATTTTTTTCCTTTTTGTAAGCCCTTTGTGACGATTGCGGGTGGGCTGTGACAATCCTGTCAGAGAGAGTAAACCTGTCCCAAAGCAATCCCCCCGTCACCCGGCGGTACAAAACGGTTGGTGTACACGGAGAACCGTTCTTTTTGAAGCCTTTGGATGAGGAGCTTGACCAGAAGCATGTTCTGAAAAACACCTCCGGAAAGACACACACTATTGATACCGGTCCGCCGGCGCATTGCTACCGCTCCCCTGCACGCGGCCGCCGCAAAGCCGTGGTGAAAGAGGGCGGCAAGGTAAGAAATCCGGCCCTCATTCGATCTTTTTGCTAATCGAAAGAGAAGAGGGAAAAAATCAACCATAAAGCGGAAATCACGGATTGTTTCGCCGTTGTTGCCTTCATTCCGCTTTTTCCGATTCTCGATCCATGAAAAGGAAGAGACAATCGCCTCCTCAGGTATGGAATCGATATGGGGATACCGCCAGGCAGCGCCTTCGAGTTTCATCGGGCCTTCTCCTTCAAAACCGACGGTACGTGCCAACCCCAGCAATGCGGCGGCGGCATCGAAAAGACGTCCGGCCGATGATGTAAACGGAGAATTGATCCCCCGTTCAACCATGAAAGGGACCAGTTCAGCTTCATCGCCGGTCAATCCGGCCAATTCGAGAGCCCGTTCACGGGAAAGACTCTGAGAAAGGATGGAGTAGGCGGTCCGCAAGGGATGAAGGACAGCCTGCTCACCTCCCGGAAGCGAAAAAGGTTGAATGTGGCCGATTCGATCAAACCCCTCCCGACAGGCATGGAGGAACTCACCTCCCCAGATTGTACCGTCCGTACCGTACCCCGTACCGTCGAAACTGAGCCCCAACGCTTCGGATAATCCATGTTCAGCCATTACCGAAAGGATATGGGCGTGATGATGCTGGACCTTCACTTTTTCTACTCTTGGTTGTTGTTCCGCCCAACGGGTGGAAAAATAACCGGGGTGCATATCGTAGACCAGCCGTTTCGGTTGAATATCATAGAGCCGAATGATCTTTTGTATCTGCTCTTCAAAGGCTTTATTCGTGGCTTCATTTTCCAAATCCCCGATGTAAGGTGAAAGATAGACATCATTTCCCGATGCAAAAGCAGGCGCGCTTTTCAAATCTCCGCCAACGGCCAGCGTTTCCGTTGCAATCGGCTCGGCAGGTCTGACCAATCGCGGGACATAACCCCGGGAACGGCGAAGAAAGGTGAGCTCAGGGGTTTTCCTCCCTCCAACACCGCCTTCCGACGGGTCCGCAGCCGCCTCTTCAGTACCGGAAAAGGGTACAGGACGAACAACAGAATCGTCGGTTCTAAAAATGATTCTCCTGTCATGGACAAGGAACAGGTCGACCGTACCGGCAAGTTTCCTTTTCGCCTCTTCCGGATCGGTGATAATCGGTTCGCCTTTGACATTGCCGCTCGTCATCACCAGATGGTTGTAGGGGATTTCCGTTTCCGGATGAAAAAAGAGGAGCAGGTGGAGCGGTGTGTATGGCAGCATAACCCCGAGCGTTCCGATATCGGAGGCCCCGACGAGGTGCGGTGGAAGATCATCCCGCACCGGTGCAATGATAATAGGGCTTTCGGGGGACCGAAGCAGTTTGTATTGTTCACGGTTCAGTTTGACAAGACGCATCGCTTCTTCTTCGTCTTTTACCATGAGGGCAAACGGCTTCTTCTCCCGCTCCTTATCTTCTCGAAGTCGCCGGAGCGACTCTTGGTGCAGCGGATCTACAGCCAAGTGAAAACCGCCGATCCCGTGGACTGCTATTATTCTTCCCTCTTTCAAAGCTTCTATTGCCTCCACGATAGGATCGGACACCCCTTCCACTTTCTCAAGACGAAGCGACGGACCGCACACCCGGCAGGAGTTGGTTTGTGAATGAAATCTCCTATTATTGGGATCGGTATATTCCGCAAGGCAATCCGGGCACTGGGAAAAATCTACCATGGAGGTGTTTTCGCGGTCAAACGGGGTGTCTTCGACAATGGAATAACGCGGGCCGCACTGAGTGCAGGTAATAAAAGGATAGAGATAGCGCCTGTTGCGGGGATCGAACAGCTCCTTCCTGCAGGCGGAGCAGACGGCCAAGTCGGGGGGAATAGGAGGAAAAACATAGCTGCTCGATTCACTTTCTGATATAATAAAGGAGGTTTCCGACTCGAGAGGCAGCGTACTCGCTTCTATCGATTCGATATCCGCCGCGTCCGGAAGCTGCCCTTTCAACGCGGGAAGAAACGCGTCAACAGCCTCCGGAGATCCTTGCACTTCAGTAACTACTTCGGAACGCCTGTTTAACACAAACCCTGTCAGTCCTAACGCCGACGCGCACCGAAACACCGTAGGACGGAATCCAACACCTTGAACGGTCCCTCGAAAGACGATCTTTTTTCTGATATGGTCCATGTTTTTAGCTACACCATCGCTTGTCAAATTGAATTTTTTAGATAATTGAATATACTACAAGTACTGACGTATGGTGAATAATAAAAACTATTTTAGTAATCAATGGATTGATAATCTCCCGATTCCACTTATCGAGTTTGATTTATCCAAAGTAAAACAGCATATAACGACACTCACCGACACCATCACTACATCGGTAAAAACCTATTTTAAAGAAAACCGTGAAGAATTGGCAACCTGCATAAAACTTGTCAAAGTAATGACGATCAATCAACCCACGATAGACCTTTACAGGGTTAGTTCTGCGGCCGAATTCGAATTTTACTTGAAAGAACTTATTGGCGACCAAGGCGTATTAACAATAATCAACGGCACAACCGCACTTGTAGAGGGAAAAACCGTTTTTGAAGAAGAAACGATAAACCGACGGTTAGGGGGTGGGACTATTATTGTACTGTTGAAATTTTCGGTCTTGCACGGTCATGAAGAAAATCTGGAGAGAGTCATCGTTTCTGTCACCGATATCACAAAAAGTAAAAGGCTGGACAGGGAGATCGACATCCTCGCTCTCTTACCGGAGGCCAATCCCAATATCATATTAATCCTCGAGTGTCCTGATATTATCGAATACATCAACCCGGCGGGAAGGCAATGGTTGGCGGCACACCATTTCGCGGTCATAAATGATATCCATCACATTCTACCCGATCATTTTTCATCGAATATCTGCCGCTACTGCGATAAAATATCGGAGCAGCAGCATAAAATTGTCTTTCAGGACGAAATATTCGATTTAAAACTGAAACCTTTGATAGGGATGTCCCGCTGCATGATAACCCTTACCGATGTGACTGAGTTCGAGAAAATCAGTCGGGAGCGCCGGCTCTACTATGAAGCGTTTCAGTCATCGATCCATGCCATGATGATCAGTAGTCCGGACGGTCGTATCCAGTACATCAATCCGAAATTTGAAGAAATATACGGATACTCGTTCTCCTCCGCAAGAGGAAAAAAACCGAACATCCTCAATCCGGGCAAAAGAGTGTATTTCGATTTAGGTTTTTCGGAACAAGAACACGATCAGCTTTTTTCCGACATGTGGAGGCAAATCCAAGATCCGACAATCGGCTTTTGGGAGGGGGAAATTCCGAATCGACGTAAAAATGGAGAAATCATTTGGGTCCATCTTATTATTAATGCCATTTATAACGCGGAAGGCAAAATAACCAACTATTTGGCAATACCGGTAGATATCAGCGAAACACGTATGCGGGAAATGAATATCCGACTCGATATCTATAAAACGATTACGAACTTGGCAGAAATGCGCGACAATGAAACCGGACGCCACATCATTCGAGTGGGTAAATATGCTCGAATGATAGGGGAAAAACTTGCCCTCTCGACCAAGTTTTGTCGGGATATCGAAACATTTTCTCCTCTCCACGACATCGGGAAGGTCGGGATTAGCGATCTTATTCTGCTGGCGGAACGAAAATTGACCCCGGAGGAGTTTGGAACGATGAAGACCCACACGACACTCGGATATCAACTGTTGGCAGGAAAACCGACGCTGGAAATGGCGGCGGACATCGCCTACGCCCATCACGAGCGGTACGATGGATCAGGCTATCCACAAGGCTTAGCCGGAGAACAAATCCCTCTCTGTGCTCGCATCACCACTTGTGTCGATATATACGATGCTCTCCGTAGTGACCGACCCTATAAAAAAGCGTGGCCGCACGAAGAGTCGATCAATGAAATCAAAACAATATCGGGTACCACGATAGATCCAGAAATAACCGATGCCTTTCTCGGCCTTCAGGATGAAATAGTAAAAATCGCCACTGAATATCGAGATTAATAATCACCTGCTGGTCGGTGGAAGACCGATACGTGTTCGGACCGGAGATTTTGGTGGCCCCGGTACTCTACGAAGGGATGAGGAAACGGTCCCCGTATTTACAGCCGAAGGAAAGGATATCGATACCCGGCGGTGTGGACCGTAGTGATTATGGCGGGATTTTTCGGATCGATTTCGATTTTCTTTCGAAGCTGAGAAATATGCTGGTCTAAGGTCCTCGAATTGGGAAGATAGGAGTAGCCCCACACCGCGTCGTAGATGGTGTTCCGGTCCAAGACTTTTCCTCTGTTTTTAAAAAAGAGCCGCAGCATGTTGACATCGCGAAGACTTATATCGATTTCTCGTCCGCCGCGCACCGCCTGTAATTGATCGGGGAAGACCTCGAGATCGCCCATGGAAAAGGGCCGCAAACCGCCGGGTTCCACCTCATCGTCGAGGCCCAGAGCATAGACCCGTCTGGTTACCGCCCGTATTCTGGCAATCACCTCTTTAACTCCGAACGGCTTGCTGATATAGTCGTCCGCGCCCAATTCCAATCCAAGAACTTTATCAATCTCTTCCGATTTTGCGCTCAAAAAGATAAGAGGAGTCTCACGATCAATCTTTCTTATCTCCCGACAGACGTCGTATCCGTTTACCACAGGCATCATGATATCGAGACAAGCCAGATCAGGATTGTGCTCGCCATAGAGTTGCAGGGCCTGTTCTCCGTCGGAGGCTTCGATCACAGTGTAGCCTTCGTTTTCAAAAATATCTTTTAATCCTTTTCTGGTATAATCATCATCCTCAGCTAAAAGAATCGTCATCTTCCTTACCTCCATAAATCGCCAGTATTACCTGAAAAAGGCTTCCTTCGTTCGACGGCAGAATCGTTACTTCGCCCCCGTGTAATTCGGCAAGGGTACGTACGATCGCAAGCCCGATACCGGTGCCGGTCACTCCGTCGGTAAGCTTGTTGCTTACTCGATAAAACGGCTTAAATACCCGCTCCCGCTGTGACGGAGGGATGCCCGGGCCCTTGTCCTTTATAAGAATGGTGATCTCCGCTTCGCCCTTTGTCTCAATCCTGAGATATCTGCCTGAAATCGCATATTTTTCAACATTGCTGATACAATTACTGACGATCTGCTCTATAATATCGGGATCGATCCAAACAGTTTTTCCGGCATTCAAATCGAGTTCGATAGTAAATTCCTTCATCTCCAAAGCAGGACGGAACGTATCGACCACCGTCCGGACCGTATCATCCACGACAGCTTGTGTACAATTCAATTTCAGTCCGCTTTTCTGTTCCTTCGCGAAAGTGAGTACATTCCCGATCAACCTGCTCAGTCTTCTGCTCTCAGAAATGAGAACATCGACATAAGAGCCGGCTTTTTCATCATCCTCGGAAACACGGTCTTCCAAGAGTTCGGCATACATGCGAATATTGGTCAATGGAGTTTTCAATTCGTGTGAAACCTGGTTCACAAACGATACCCGCTCCATCGCTTCTCGTATCTCCCTCGTACTCTCACGATAGAGATAAACCGCCAGTCCTATGATGCCGCCTAAAACTACGATCAGAGAGGCAAGCACCGGAAAGAGACTACCGCGTCCCCGTTCAAAAACATCAGGCGGGGCGTAATAGGCGATTCGCCACGCGTCGAGTGGTTCCTCTACCGGGACAACCGCAACCGGTCGCTCCCCCTCTGCAGGAGAATGGCCGCCCCACTGGTAGACCACGTTATCGGTAATGTCCCGTAGAACAATGCGAAAAAGAAAATCGTGCGATATTTCGAGACCGGATAGCGGTCCGGTATCCGGGAGGGTATTAATGATATCAGCTATGACTGCCATTCTATTGAGTTCAAACCCGATTATCCCGCTCAAACTCTTCTCTTTCCAAAAAATAAAATTGACTCCCTCCCCCAGGTACCATGTGTGCCATCCATGCGCTCGCGAGCGGTTCGAAGTTTCCGCTTCTCCTTCTACCGGACCGGTCTCATCACCGGAATGTCCCAAAAACAATCCCGCGGAAAGTCCGATCTCTTTTGTCCGGGCAAGAAAATCGTGCTCCTGTTCGCTCAAGGGGACCGCTTCGGACGGAAAAACGAGGCGTCCATCCTCATCCAAGAGAAAGATCTGTCGGATATAACGATCGTTTCGAGTGTATTCTCGGATCGAATCTATATCAGCCGTCGTTTCGTCCGAGATTTGTATAAGGTGTGACGTTATATCGGAGAAGACCGATTCGATAACAAGGTTGACCCGTTCCAGCCTTTCGTTTGCAAGCACCGCAAACTGGGCCTTTGCCTGCTCTTTTTCAGCCCGAATACTCATTATCCCCAACCAGCTCAAGAGTCCGGCGGGGATAATGGTTAGAATAAGAAACACGGCAATCAGTTTTTTCGATACCATCGATCGGCTTTACACTACTCCTCTTGTATCAATAACTCTGTTGATTCTGTACTTCGTACGTATCTGCTTTCATCCTCTTTCGGTTGGAGTTCCACGACTTTTCATCATCGAGCACTTCCGCATCGGCGCTGCTTGCCTGACCCATCTCCTCGAGCTCGCCGGATTCCAGCTCTTCGGCTTCTTTCATGAGAAACGCGCTCCCTTGTTTGAGCAGCTGTTGGGCCTCTTCAACCCTTCCTTCATCGCGAAGCCGGATTGCCTCCTCGCTGATGTCGGCCGCGATCTGTTTTGCGGCTTCGACAAGGGTCCCCCTGTCCTTTCTCTCTTCAACAACTGTTTGAGACCGAGTGAATGCCACCCGTGCCGAACCGGCGAGGTTTTCCGTTCGGTTTGTCTCCATATTATTATAGGACACACGGACTTGTGCAACATCCACCGAATCTCCTTCAGATTTCGGAGGAACATCAAGCTCGAGCATAAGATATTTTTCCTGTTTACTGTAGAGCTGACTGATTGATGTATACACTTTCTCTCCGATGATTTCCGCTTCCCGCCCCAATATCTTTACCGGACGGATCCCTTCCGAACAGAGAATTTCTATTTCGACGTCCTGAGCAACAACCGACAAAAGATCGTTAAACTCATACCGGAAAATTCGGGTGAGATCGTTGTAATTCTCTACAAAGGAATGATTTCCGTCACTTTTGGCCGCAAGTTGGACCATTAGATCTTCGTTGTAACCGGTCCCGAGACCTATTGTTGTTACCGAAATGCCGATACGCTTCAACGAAGCGCCAAGATTCCCCAAAGCCATCGGCGATGACGGACCAACGTTGGCAAGTCCGTCCGATAAAAGGATGACCCGGTTGACCCTTTCCCGTTCAAGAAACTTCGAAACTTCATCCGCCCCTTTACTCACACCGGCAAACAGGGCCGTGGACCCATCCGCGAAAATG
Source organism: uncultured Spirochaetales bacterium (assembly GCA_964543975.1). GTDB lineage: Bacteria > Spirochaetota > Spirochaetia > SPDA01 > CAZJBZ01 > CAZJBZ01. The sequence goes on along the minus strand of CAZJBZ010000026.1, from coordinate 5,594 downwards.
GAACGGATTCGATTACAAATATACTCCTTCTCCGTCACCCGTGTTGCGGGAACCAGCACCGAAACCGTGTCCGCGTAGGTCACAATCGAAACAATGTCTTTCGCATTCAACATGTCCACTGCGAGGAGTGCGGCTTCTTTTGCCTGCCGGATTTTCTCACCATCCATCGATCCCGAACTGTCCAACACGATCGCAACATTCACTCCGGGCCGTTCGATTGTTTCTTCCAGTTCTGTTCCGGTCAGCCCCACTTTAAGATACACAGTCTGTCTGGTCCCGGAGAGCAGATAGGGATTGGATACGGATACCTGAAGATCAACGGAACGGGCATATCCGTCAGCCGAACCAAACAGAAACATCACCGCACAGAAAACGACAACACCTATAACTGCACCGGTCCCTTTTTGCTTGTTTTCATGTCCGCTTTTTTCAGGACCCAGCACCAAACCTGTATTATTCGTTTTCTTCATCTTTTTTTCTCCTTGTTGATACGATCATTCTTATCAACAACTCTATCCCTTTCCTTAAGAAATACGGTCAGATGAGTGTAAAACAATTGTAAAATAGTTGTAAGAAGAGGCCTATTCGGTTTACGAGCGAATTACCCGGTTCCTGCCTTCACGTTTCGCCTGGTAGAGGGCGTCATCGGCTTGATGTCCATACGTATCGTTGACTTGTTTAAACAGGTCGCTATCGACGCGCAACACCGGACTGGGATTCTCACCGGGAAACCTGCTTAATCTCCTAATCTGCTCTTCAGCCTTTTTTTCTTCGGTAATATCGTGAAGGAAAGACCCTGCTTCAGGGTCTTTCCTTCAACTTCGACAAAATTGGCCTTGATGACGACATCCTTGACAATACCTCTGCCGGTAATTACCTTTCAAAACCCCCTTTATTGCGTCAACTCTCTTTATCGGGTACTATACGGAACAAATTCTAACGGATTAAAAAAGGACTTATACCATGCGGGGTTTCGTTTTATACGGCAACAGAGCGGCGGAAGTTATCGATGTTCCGGTCCCGGAACCGGGGCCCGGCCAACTGAGAATCAAGATAAAAACCGCGGGCATTTGCGGAAGCGATCTTCACTTCTACAACGATACCCCGGAAGGATTGGGAATCCGGCGCGGCGTTGTTATCGGCCACGAACCTTCCGGAGTTGTCGATACGATCGGTGCGGGTGTTGCCGGTTTTTCCATAGGCGATCGGGTGACGGTCAACCACACCTTAGGCTGCGGCTTGTGCGAATTCTGCATGGAAGGAGCCACCGTGCTGTGTGATGATTTTATCGGAATGGCCGCCGCGGGGTACGGAGGAGACGCGGAATACGTGGTCATGCCGGCATCGTCATGCTATAAGCTTCCCGATTATCTCTCCTACACGGACGGTTCTTTTTTAGCCTGCACGGGAGCCACTGCTTTCGGAGCATTGGAAAAACTTGCTCTTCACGGCGGAAAGACCTTGGTTGTTTTCGGACTCGGTCCTGTCGGATTATCCGGTGTGCTCCTCGGAAAGGCGATGGGTGCCCGTGTAATCGGCGTGGATGTGAACAGGAACCGGCTCGAATTCGCCGAAAAGGCGGGATGCGACAAGGTAATAAACGCAGCAGCAGATGCCGAAAGGCAACCCGGCACGCAATCCTCCACGTACACCGGCGGACAAACCGGAAAAAACGAAGTTATCGCTCGCGTTAAAGAGCTTACCGGAGGTCGGGGAGCGGACTATTCGTTCGAAACCAGCGGATCACCTCCTGCTCAGAGCAACGCAGTCGATATCCTGGCACCTCGAGGAGGGGCGGTCTTTGTCGGAATCAACACAGCCAAAAAAAGCATCAATCCGGAACAGTTCATCCACAAAGAAATCACTCTTTTCGGTTCGAAGGTCCTTCCCATTAGCAGACTTCCCGCATTGAGCAGGCTCATGGAAGAGAAGGACATCCATTTCGATGCAATAGTATCCAACAGGATACCCCTTGAAGAGGCACCCGAAGCCTTCTCCCGGTTCAACAACGGAACGCCGGGCAAGTTTATTATTGAGTTTTGAACTATGAAATCTGCTTCACCTCTATCGGTTACCACCCGTAAACGGAGACACAGTTCTCACTGGAAGAAGTGAAGGGCTCTCCCCGAAAACCGCCCCAGCGCTCCTTTAAACGGAGCCCGGTTATTTGGGCCATCAAATCGAGTTCGGCGGGCCAGGCATACCGCTGGACAGCCGGATTGAATTTCAGCCCGTCACCGGAAAGCGTGACGTGGTTCTCCTCGATCATCTGTTCGGCACCATTGTGGCGCAACAGGTCGAGCCGCACTTCGTCGGTTTCTATCCCCTCGGTTTCAACGTATTGATTATTCGGCAGCCGATAGAGAAAGGCAGGTGAGTATGCTTCTATGACGAACATGCCGTCGGGGATAAGGTGGGAAGCCACGTTCTCAAAGCAGCTGACCTGGTCCTCCTGGGAAAGAAGGATAAAAAAAGTATTGAATACGACGTAGATCAATCGATAGTTTTCGGAGACACCGCCAAAGGCCTCGGCATCTGCAAAATTCCCGAGCGTTACCGAGAGAGCTCTCCCTCCGGGCCTGGTCCGTAACCGTTCGACCATCTGGGAAGAGATATCGATTCCGTCTACACGAACACCCCGTTCTGCCAACGGGAGGGCTATCCGACCTGTGCCGATTCCCAGTTCCAGGACCGGCCCGCCGGCCGCGCGTTTCTCTAAGAAGTCGACGGTCACCTCCTCGTCTCCTCGACAAACCTCCACATCGTGCTTAGCGACTTCCTCATCAAAACTCTGTTCCGGTTTATAGTTTTTCATACTCCGTACCTCCGTCCGAATTGCTCCCGTTACTCGGAAGGCCGACGTCCCCACGGAACCGCAGTTGCACAACCATGATTATGCCATGCCGACTCCTTCCCGGGACACCGGGATATGTGTCTATTATACCACGGATTTGTACGGATGAACATTGATCAATGTGGCGGCCCGGTTTTATAAAGTAGACCTGACACCGCGAAAGAAAACAAAAATTACCATCCGTGGCGCTCCGCGCAGCCCTCCTGCATAAGCCCTCCCAACGGTCTGCATGCGTTTCCCGCTGAACTACCCGCGTGTCGTGCCCGCCGTATCCGAGGCTCGGACCGTGGTTCATCGTTGCCGCGGCTTTATTGAACACCTTTTATTCAGGTGTACTGATCGAGAGCGTCTTTCAAGCCCTTTTTAACCAGATCGACCAATTCGGCAGGAGAGAGTACTTTAACATTACCTGCCCAACGAAGAATCCGGAACAGGACCGATTGGAGCCGGCTCGTAGGAAACGACACAATAATTCCGCCGTCGCCACTCTCTTTTATCTCCTACTTGTCATGCCACGTTCGTTCTTTTATATAGGTTGCAACCTGAGGACTTATTGTCCAATTCGACGGCAAGGGTACCTTCTCTATAATAAGGGGGATAGGAGCAAGTAAAGAAGCGTATGATAAAATGATTTACAATCTCGCCTACACATTTCTGTTAAATAACAGTCCGAATGAAGTTACTGAAGAAGTTCTGCTTTCTTATCTCGAACCGGTAATAGAGAAGCCAAAAAAAATAAATGACATCAATTACCGGCTTATTTCATCATCACAGAATGCCGGTATGAGAAGAGGGGTTATCGTTACAGCAATGGGGGGACTTAAACAATTGTCCGGACTTTTATTCGAGTTTCATCCAAAAAAAATATTCGAAAAGTACGATAGTAACCCAGTTAAATTGTTATATGATATAACAAGAAGTGTTAATACAAAAATCAAAATAAACAGCGAGAAACAAGGCCCCCGGTATAAGTTCTCTAAAACCATCTTATCAGCCTCTCATTTTTTAAGTACATTCAAAAATGGCAACGATTTTCATGAATGGCTTTCTAGTACGACCTATACTTTAACATCTCATCCGATGAACATTTCGGCAATGCCGCTATTAATTAGTTTCGAGATTTATGGGGTAGGATTCGCTTTGGCGTGTGATTTCTTAAAAGAGATGGGATACGTCCAATACGGCAAACGGATGTACATATAAAAGACATATTTACCGGAGCAGGTCTTTCGGAAGAAACAGACCAGTATAGTTTGTTCAAAGCAATAATTCGTATAGCTGTAAATACCGGGAAATCGGCATACCACATAGACAAACTGTTTTGGCTTTTAGGCAGTGGATATTTTTATAACAACAAAACTGAAATAGGAAAAGAAGGCCGAATCGGAAGCTTGAAAAAAGCATTTATCGATCACGTTAAAAAACAAAATATAACTTCCGCTTATTAGGAATCTGACCGATTTTATACTGTTATTACGGAATTACCAAGAACAGGGTGACACGAATCAGGTGGAATGGGTCTTATAGGAGACACCTCGAACCTGAGTGAAGAAGACACTGAGAAAGTAACAGGGAACTCGTCGAATAACACATGTCCTCTCTCTCTGTAACAAGGTTTTCGCTGTTATGATAGAGTTCATAATAAGTCGACATAGTTGTTCCTCCTGTTCGGCCCCAGAGGTACAGGCAAAACAACATGGGTGAATAATGAATTTACTAATGCTCATTCCGTAAACCTCTTAGACGAAACGCTCTATCAGTCATACCTACGTGACGTTTCCCTTTTCGCGGGAGAATTAAGGGGTATCGAGGACTGGTCCTGGGTGTCCGTTGATGAAATTCAACAGATGCCCAACCTTTTGAACGAAGTACACAGGTTTATTGAAGAAAAACAGCTCCGTTTTATTCTGACCGGAAGAATTGAACAATGCCGAAGAGGATAGAACATACAGTCTGAATAATGCCTTAGAATTCGGAACTCTTCCGTTGGTGCTGAAAGCTCCGAAAAAACAAGAAACTCTAAAAGCATATGTAAATATGTATCTAAAAGAGGAAATAAAAGCGGAGGGTATTGTAAGAAACCTGCAGGGTTTTACCCGTTTTCTCCCGATAGCCGGATTGTTTCATGGTCAGATCATCAACATATCCGGTATCGCTCGAGATACAGGGGTTCCCAGAAGCACAATAACCGATTATCTCACCATTTTGGAGGACACACTGCTCGTGTTTCATATATCTGCGTATGAAGCTAAATTAAGAGTACGGGAAAGGAAACACCCCAAATTGTACTGGGTTGATCCGGGCCTGGTTCGGGGAGTGAACAACAGATTCGGTAACCTCCACCCGGAAAAAGAAGGTGCCCTCTTTGGGGGAGAGGTAGCCACAATCCTTCGGGCATATAAAGAATACGGGAATCGAGGTAAAATCCTCAAACACTTTTTCCAGATATATGCTCAAAGGACTGCAAGCGATTGAGAGTCTCCCCGGATGTACGAAACGGATCGTTGTTTATCGGGGAGACCGGCGGATGAAGACGGAGGAAGGGATTCTGGTCCTGCCCTTCGAAGACTTCTGCCACATGCCGGGAACCAAGGAGATTTTTAGTTGATTCGTTTTATGCGAAAAAACTTCGACCGACCGCGTGTAATTTTATACATACAAAAGATTATACCCCTGAAAATCGCTTGGACACACGCGTCTATATCGATTACCGCAACCATCTTTTAGAAAACAAACAACA
>CAZJBZ010000025.1:10275-19656 GCA_964543975.1 uncultured Spirochaetales bacterium | reverse complement strand
AAGACCCAATTGGTCCCCTATGTTTTTGATAAAGGGGCGCTGGTTGTTAAACAGATAGGGAGTGCTTTCCCCGTCAGGCATATAGTCTTCAAATCCGCTGAGCCAGATATCATCCGACCAGCTTTGTCCACCGTCTTCACTTATTTTTAGATATAACTGATAGCTGGCGCCCTGCTCGGTTTCCAGTGCTTGAAAAACGACATATTCATTTCCGAAAGCCGATGTGTGATGAGGAAGGAAGTTCAAGTATTTGTCAGGATCGGTTACCAGCGGTTCAAGATCGGTCCAACTATTCCCATTCCCGGAAAGCGTATAAAAAATCGAAAGAGTGTCTCCCCCCTCTTGGGTCGTCCACTCCTGCGTCACAAAAAGTATGTTACCACCGTCGTTTTTCCGGAAAATTCTCGGTGCAACCAAAGCAACGGGTGATGTAATCGAGGACAATGGCGTGAAGCTTTTACCGTCGTCATCAGACGAGATAATTGTAATCTCCTTTTCCGAGGAAGAGACCGCAATAATGATTCTCTCACTTTCATCAACCACTAAAGAGAAAAGAGGTGCCTGTTTTCCGGCGAACAGGTAAGGACCGGCGAAATTTCTATTGATCATCCATTCCTGTTCGCCTCGCTTCGCCATTAACGATAGGTGCACCTCACCGGTTTCATCATTGAGCCGGTTAATTTCTTGCCAAGCTATGACGGTGAGCTCGCCTTCCGAAGCAGCTCGAGGAAATCTGGTTTCACCGGAGGCTACCGCCTCCGGTGCCTCCCAAAAGAGCTCTTGAGCATTTAAAAATGCCGGCGCACAAATGAGAATGATACAAAAAAACAACAGAAAGGGCCGATGGCGCGAGGAGAACCTTATATTTTCGATTCTATCCTCCTCTTTAATTCCAATAGCGGCGGATATTGGCTACTCTTTTCATCTTTCATAAGGTTATTGACAATTCTTAAAGCCTCATAAAAACTGCCTTCAAGGTACTTCTCTTCGGCCAATTTATATTGCTGTTGAGCACCGCTTGCAAGCACGAGGGTCGAACGGCCCCCTAATTCGGCCTCTATCCGGTCTAAAAGATTGGTGAGCTGTTGGCTGTTCGGCGTCAGCTTTATCGCTTGATTCAAATATTCGAGTGCAATCGGAAATTGCGATCGTACGTTGCTCTGGACGATATTGTATGCCTGCTGATACAGTTTGTTCGATTCTTCGATTTTTGCCGGGTCCGGCGGAGGGATTCGTATGCCCAGTCTGATCTCGGCATTATAAAGAGCATTATTCATGCCTGGAAAATCGGGATTAATTGCCTCTAAATCTTTCAATTCGATATATGCTTCTTGCGGATTTGTCGTCAATTTATTTCTTGCTTGATTAAATCTCTGCCGAAAAAGATTGCTGAAGTTTTCCAAATCTCTATATTGCTCTATCTTTAAGGAGAGAACACTCGCTTCACGGTTCAAAGGGAATGCCATTTTTACATAGAGTAGTTTCTGATCGGCCGCTTCGAAGTATTGGGCCGCTTCCCCTTCTTTTCCGTCCTCGACCAGCTCTTTTCCCTGCAGAAAATCCTGATTTGCAAGATTGAGGTAACGCCTCATTTCGGGATAGAGCGGATTCGTTTCATCAATCTCACGACCGGATTTAATATTTAGCGCAATCCGTAGAATTCCAAGCCAATAATCTATTTCCGGCTTATTCTCCGCGTGTGTCACCTTCCAGCGTGACTGGGCTTTTAGAAAATTTCTCTCCGCCTCCGCGTACTGCTCCTGAGCATAGAGGGTTTTACCCTCTTCGATTAACTCTCGAACTTCCGCAACGATGATATTGTTCTCAACCGTATTTATCTCTTCGTTAAGCTCGCTTATTCTTTGATTTCTTGTCTCTCTCAGCTCCGGGTCATCCTGTATTGCCAAAGATCGGTCAAACCGATCGGCGGCAATCCTCAACTCATTTCTTGCTCTATCAAACTCTCTCCCGTTAAGGGCCGATTCCGCCTGCGAAATTCTGAAATTGGCTTCGTTTTGATACCGCTCCGCGAGCAGAATCTGTTCTTCCGCTTTCGCAATATAATCCGTTACGTTTCCACTCAGTTGTCCGACTGATTTGATAAGGTCCTCGCCCTTATCAATATGGGTCCGGATCTGTTCACCGGCAACAATATACGGTTTTTCAGATTCCAGAGCCTCTACCACTTCTTTGGTTTGATCCGCTACGTCGTCAATATCCTCTACAACACTCTCAAATACTTTCTTCCCTTCTAAAGGATCTTTTACCACATACGTGGTGGCTGTTTCTCCTTCTCCTGTTGTTCTTTCATACCCGTTGAGCAAGGTCAAACCTTCATTGACAATCGATGTTAGTTGGTCCACCTTACTATAGAGAGGGGCAAACCTGATCCGGGCAAAACGATCGACGGCCGCTATTTCGGTCTGTTCGATAAGTCTTGTAGAATCCCTTAGCGCTTGTAACGTTTCTTCGCCTACCGAAAGGGTGTCTCCTGTCCCAAGCTCTCTTTCAGCGACACGTTCGTAATATACTTGTTTAGAAAGCCACAAATTTTCGAGCTGTTCAATTTGTCTTAAAATCGAGGTTATCCGATCGCGAATCTGATACACTTCATCGACAGTATCACCTTCAGGTATGCTCAGGTTCAATTCTTCAATTTGTAACGAAAGGGGAATGACCGTCCTGTACATATCGGATGCATCGGCTATTATCTCTGAACTGTTGTAGTGCGGCAGTTTCGATCGGACAAGTTCACGACTGCTCGGCTCAAGGCCCAAATTCGCCTCAAAATCAACGAATAATTCCCACATCTGCAGTGTTCTCAGCGATAAAGCTGAATACCGATCGGCGGAGGAAAATTGTTCAGATGCCGTCTCATAGTTTTCCGTGTCATACTGTTCTTTTGCAAGCGCGTAGCTCGTTTTGGTCCCTTCGACCATCCTCTCTTCTACCGATCGGAGACTTCCTTTCCAAACGGTATCAATAACCGGAATTATACCTTCAATACCTTCACTTTTTTCTCTCCCTTTGGCTAAAAGGTTAAGGAAGGTCAGATGAAACTCTTCGTTACTCCCGCCATCAATAATTTGCAGGTTCTGTTCTCTAAAAAACTCAGTCTGCTCACGTGCCGTTTGCCGTAATTCAAACGTAGAGAGAAAAAGTTCGGACAAACGATCCCAATTGTTTTCCAGAGCGGAGAGATTTCCGTTCCGATAGTAGTTTACGTTGTCTTCTAAGAGTTGGGTAAACTCATCCCTGGTGTTGATAAACCGTTCGGAAACCGATGATAACTCCGCCTTTGCCTCGGCGATTCGATTTTCAACGATATTACCATAATCTTGCTTTTCGTATTCTTCGATGTAAAGATCGAATCCGGTAAGATAGGTTTCTACCGCTTTCCAATAATCCCCCCGCTCTATGAATCCGGCTGCCTCATCCATAATGTTGTTAAACCGATTGTTATTGAAGACGAAAACGGCGGTTTGACGCGCCTTTTCAAATGCCTCAACAGTCGCCTTATTCGGTGACTGGTCTAAATCTTCCAAATCACGAAATATCCGATAGGCCTCCTCCATATCAAGCACTTCACCCTGATACAGTTCAATAAGGTCGTTATATCGATCGTTATACTCTTTTCGCGCGTTCCTTACCTGCTGAAGCAACTGCTGGGCTTCATCAAATTTATTGGGCTCTTCCGTCATCACCTCAGCTAAAACCAGTACGGCTTCATTGTATAAGCGGTCCTCGATAAGGTCGCGGGCCTGACTTAAGCGGTCTTCTTTTTGTCCGTTTCCGTACGAAACAGCGGTTATAAAGAAGATAAGAATGAGTAAAAATAGTGCTTTTTTACCCTTTTCAGCAAAGGTATGCACACCTCTCAGCCTTATTCCTAGTGTATCACTTATCGGCAATTCTGTCCCGGTTGATTAAATTGATCAAATTGTAGAAAGTACTCTTCTTTTCCTTGATAATTACGACAATAATGGTAGATAAAGCTCTTAATAAAATATATATTAATATTGTCGAAGTGAAAAATTTTGTTTTTGTTTTAATATTATTCTTTATCTCCGTTTTTTCCGTATGCGCCGATAGTCCGTCCGATGTTTACGGAAACCTTAATGAACTTTTCAGCACCATTGATCCGAACACCGGACTGACCGCTTTTCCAACGCTCTGGGTCCCTATGGGAGGAAAATATGAAAGTATGGCTACGGCATATACGGCAGTAGCCGATGACGCGGGTTATTTAGAGGCGAATCCTTCGGCGAGTTCCGTATTAGAGTTTACCGAACTATCCTTGACTCACAACGATTGGATCGCTGACTCAAATATGGAAGGTATCGTTTATACGATGCGTTTCAACGATCTGGGTATAGGTATCGGAGGAAAATTTCTCTATGTACCTTTTACCGAATACAACACCTGGGGGGAACGGGTATCGAAGGGGTACTACTCCGAAACGGTGGCCAGTCTCAATGCCTCTTACAACTTCCTCTCCAACTACTATTTTCACGGGATCGCGGTCGGAGGAAATCTGAAAGTCGCGTATCGCCACATTCCGGAAGCAATTCATCCCGAACAGTCCGCTTTAATGGCCATGCTGGATATCGGAGCTCTGACCAAGTTCAATCTGCTTAAACTCTACTCATCGAGAGACAAAAACTTTTCAGTGGGCGCCGTCGTAAAAAACTTGGGTCCCTTTACCAAGGAGGAACCTTTACCCACTGTCGTTACGACCGGAATAGCATATTCCCCGATTCGTCCCCTCACCTTAGCCGTCGACCTCACGATTCCGTTCAGTTTTATGCCGAAAGAGTATCCTCCTGAGCAGCTCAGTGTAGCTGCCGGTATTGATATCACAATAACAAACTTTTTTGCTCTGCAGACCGGCTTTCTCTATAAGGGTTCCAATCCTAGAATTTCATTGGGTAGTACGGTAAACTTAAAAAAAATAGTGTTCAATGTTACCTATACCCTCGACTTCACCACTCAATTAGGCACGGTTGACAGATTCAGTATCGGAGCGACCCTTAATCTCGGTGACCGCGGCAGAGCGGATGTCCGCATACAGGTTGATGAACTGTATGTGCTGGGACTCGAAGAATACGCAAACGGCAATACACGGCAGGCACTAGAGCACTGGGAGAAAGCGCTGGAACTCGATTCCGATTTCACCCCGGCACGAGAGATGCTCAAAACAGCAACTCGATCTTTGGTTTTACAAAGACAGATGGAATCGTTACAGGAGGTGGAGTAATTCACCGCAGTAAGAGGGTTATCGTTGTTTTTCTGAAATCGTATCGTAGCTTTTTTTTATTCGTGTATAGAGTGCAAAAAGCGATAAATCGATTTTCTTTGAATCGGCGAGCATCGACTGAATTTTAATCCTTTTTTCGGGTTCCTTTTCCCGTTTCATACGCGTTATCAGTTTTTCCCGCTTTTTTAATTCTCTGTTGTTAAACCGGTTTTTTAGATATCTCGCTATTTGTAAGGCATCTTCCTTTTCTTCCTGAGTAAGCGTTCTTTCCGGGGGGGAAAGCATATACTCAATCACCTCCGATGTCGTCAACGATTCGTTTTTTTGGAGCGCTTTCTCTATTTCACGAACAAACCGGCTTTCCTCAAACACTATTCGATCGACTCTGGTCCGCAGATCTACCCGCTTTTTCAACGCTAAATTTGACTTTTGGTCTCGTCGACCAAGCAAGAAATAACAGCCGAATGAAAGAGCAAGGCTTATTGCTATCTCATCAAGCATGGGAAGAGGATCTCTAACCACCAGTGAGAGAAAGAGATATGATAAAAGGAATAATCCGGCTGATAAAAGGAATTTCGGAAGAAAACGGATCTCCGCGACCCAGCTTTTAACCTGTTCTTCTATCGTTCGATAAAGCTCATTTCTAAAAAGGGTGAGTGATTCCGCCCGAGGCTCTTTACCGTATTTACCTTCAATAACAGAGTTCTCAATTTGGTCGATAAACCTTTCAGACTGTTGAAATGGATGCAGAAAAAGAGAACTGCCATCTTGCCTGTAAAGATGATAAATAGAAAGCTTCTTCCGGGTCTCCATACAAAGGAACAATAATCCTTTCTTATCCACTCTGTCAAGATAAAGCAATTCGAGGAGTAAGCTGTGGGAATTCAAAATGTGAACTATCTGTAAGGCAGCGGTTATAAGGACCGACAAAATAATCGTTAGCATATCGAATTCCCGATCACGATAATTCTGTCGATTTATTTCCTGTTTCAATAATCTTTATTTATCCGACGGATAAGCTCAAGAAGTTCGTTCTGCTTAAATAACTCGGCATATTTACGCGCGGACATACCCAGTTTATCGGTAATTGAAACGTCCGCTCCTGACTTGATAAGCTTAGCTGCCAACTCGGTTCTTCCCTGCCCGACGGTTAACATTAAAGCGGTTTGCCCGTTTCTGCTCCGTGCATCCAGATCGGCCCCCGACGCTATAAGCTCTTCGAAAAGCGAATCTTCACCGTTCGCCGCGGCATCCATAAGCGGCGTATTGCCATTCTCTTGACTTACACTATTGACATTTGCACCCTGCTTAATCAGACGGTGTGCCAATTCTCTCTCTCCCTTACGGATTGCTAAAGAGAGGACCGGTATTCCTTTTTCATTCATTGCATTCGGTGAAAAGCCTGTTGATAAAAATTGGTCCACTGCATCTTTATCACCCCTCTCGACACTGTGGATAAAAGCTTCTTTGGATATTGGGATTCCCCTGTCCAATAATCTCTTTTTCGCATTCTCAACTTTCATTATCGATTCGTATCTCCCCGCTTCCCGTACAAAATACTCCGCCACGGTTTCAAGGGAACTCATCCGGAGACAACCTCTAAGGTATTCAGGCATCGGTGAATCTTTTTCCGTAACATAGAGATATACCGGGACATCCCGACCTACCGAATACCCTGAAGCGAACAGAAACCACCTTTTTCCACGTGAGTTCTTAGAAAAGAACAGAATAATATGGGTACTTTGTTTCAACTTCTTAAAGAGGACGGGCGTCGGTTCTTCCCGATCAACCGCGGCTTCATATGCATCAACCGGTATTTTGATCGTCATAAGGGGTCGTTTCAGTTCTCTATAAACGGACTGATCTTCTTTTGAATATACTAGAAGTAATTTCACCTAGTAATCTATCGGCATAATAGAGCATCTCATTTAGATTCTGCAGTCTATGGTGATGTATAGACGAAAAATACGATGCGATTATGAGGCGTTATCATAGTAAAGCCCATGGGAAATCCATTATCTTTCTTCCTCGCTGCCTAACGGAATAAGGGTGCGGACCTCGATCATAAAAGTGCCGATCTCCTCTTTGACCACGCCTACCACCAAAAAAACCGCACCGGACTGGAGCAGCAACAGCTGTTTCTCGTAAAAGTCGGGAAAAAGGACCGTCTCAAAGACTGAAAACGGATCTTCGAAGCTGAGAAAACTCATAGAGCGATTCTTCCTCGTTTTTACCTCCTTCCCGGTTACCAAAACTCCCGCGATACAGACCCGGTGCCCCGCCTCGCGCGGGATATCCCTGGAATCGATACATCGGGGCAGCCCGTCGGAAGCGATAAGTGAGCGAATTCGGGACTCAAACAGAGAAAGGGGATGGCGGGTAAAGAGAACACCTAACGTCTTTAATTCATCGTAAACTTTACGCTTCTCCGAATAATCTCCGATGAAGGCCGGAGCCGATGGGGAGGAAAAGAGGGCGGGCCCCCGGTCCATATGAAAATATCCCCAAAACAGTTGCGCCCGGGTATAACCGCCGGCGATCCCGTCGAGAGCGCCGGCACGAATCAGCACTCGAATGTCGGTAAAACCGGGCTCGATCCTGCGGAGAAAATCTAGAAAATCGAGATATCGCCCTCCTCCTTTTCTCTCACGAAGGACCTTTTCGATAAACCCGGTGGAGATATCACGCAACAGAGACAATCCCAGCCGCATCGATCCATTCTCTACGGTATGTTTCCACCCGCTTTCGTTTACATCGGGACCCAGAATAGTGACCCCCATTCGACGGACCTCATTGAGATACACCTGCCCGCGATAAAAACCCCCGCCGTTGTTGATGACCGAAACCAGAAACTCCAAAGGGAAATACCGCTTCATCCACGCCAGCCGGTAAGAAACCAAAGCGTAGGAAGCGCTGTGGGCCTTACAGAACGAATATCCGTCGAACGACAAAATCATCTCCCACAGTGTGTGTAACGCCTTCTCATCGACGCCTTTCCTCTTTCCACCGCAAAAAAAACGTTCCCGGTACCCCTTAAGCCGTATCTCCCGGTCCTTTTTGGAGAGTACTTTCCGAAGGCCGTCCGCCTCGGCGGCGGAAAAACCGGCCGTTTTAATCGCTACTCGGGCCACATCTTCCTGATACACCATGATTCCGAAAGTCTCCCGCAATGTATTGTCGATCAGTGGGTGGACAGGATCGTAGATTTTTCCGTGAAGGCGTTCTACGAATTCGGTTATGTATCTGTTAGCAGCCGGTCGGATGATGGAACTGGCTATGACCACATGTTCGAAACTGCCGCTGCGCATCTTCCCAAGAAGCTGCCGCGTAGCGGGCGATTCAACATAAAACACCCCTAAGGTCCTCCCCTGTTCGATCAGCTCCCTGGTACGTCTGTCGTGCAACGGCTGAAAGCTCTCCCACTCTATCGGACCTTCGGAAAGCTCCTCGGCGTGAGTACCGTTTACCAGACTGATCGTGTCCCTCAAGACTCCGAGCGAGCGGTTGCCTAAAAGATCGATTTTTACCAGCCCCGCCTCTTCGGCAGCCTCTTTTTCCCAGGCAATGACCGGAAAGCCTGTTCTCGAAATTTGCAGATGCGTATACTCGGTAATCGGATTGGGTGTAATGACCACTCCTCCCGGATGGGTCCCGATGTGGCGCGGCATGCCCCGCAGAAGCGAGGCGGCCCGCAGGAGATAGCCGGGGACCGCTTCTTTTCTGCCGGCCTGAACGAGAGCGACGATCCTGGCGATTTCCTCCTCCTCCATCCCCATCGCCTTTGCCGGCTCTCGGAAACAAGAGCGGGGACCGAAGGTCACATGGTCGGCGACCATCCCCGATCGTCCGGCATAGGTTTGAAACACGTAATTTAACGCTTTCTCCCGTTCATCCCACGGAAAATCGACATCGATATCAGGCGGATCTTTTCGTCCCATGTTGAGAAACCGTTCGAAAAAAAGATTGTGGCTCAGCGGATCGATATGGGTTATTCCCAACAGGTAAGAAACAATGCTGGATGCGGAACTTCCCCTGCCGCAGGTCCTTGGACATTGTCCGACAATATCGTGAACCACGAGAAAATAGCTCGAGAACCCTTTTCGGCGGATTATCGAAAGTTCATA
>CAZJBZ010000025.1:0-10265 GCA_964543975.1 uncultured Spirochaetales bacterium | reverse complement strand
TCGAATACGGTCCTGAATATCGGAACGCAGCTTTCCGTAGCGCCGCTTAACACCGCGATAACAGAGATGTCTGAGCTTAACGAAGGCTTCATCTTCCGAAAGTCCGCCGAACCGCGGGAAAACGTAGGGGTCCCGCTGAACGGTACGAATTTCACTCTCTTCGCTGAAGCGTACGGTTTGGCGCAGAGCTTCAGGTACGGTCGAAAAAAAACGTTCCATCATCGGGGCCGATAGAAACCTATGGGCCTCTTCCAGTTTTTCGCCGGGATTGAGAGCGTCCATCGTCGTGTTCTCATCAATCGCCCGCAACAATGAGTGGAGGCGGCGGTCCTTCTCGGAAAGGAAAACAGAGTCATTGAGCGCGATCAGAGGGAATTCCTTCCGTCGCGCCCATTGGACTAAACGGTTGAAAGGACGACCGTAATAAAGAGCGACATACAGCCCTTTCCTGCTTCCGACGGCAAACCGTTCGAGGACGTGAGGCTTGTCGGAGACAATCCACACTCCTTCCCAGCCTCTCTCAACCAAATAAGCGACCGGATCGAACACCTCCGCCGGCGTAGAGCTCTCGGAAACGAGCATCTTGGTAATGACCTCGTTAAGGCGGGAAAACCCTTTCAGATTTTTGCAGTAGGCGGTAAAAAGAGGCTCGCCACCCGGTGATATGACAACGCCCGCAACCGGTTTCAGATTATACCGTTCCGCCGCTTGCAGAAAGCGAATAAGTCCGTAAAAATTATTGATGTCTGTAAGCCCTACGGCCGAGCGTCCTTCCGCGGCTGCGTATTCACATACTGTTTCAGGGGAGAAACATCCGTTGAGGAGAGAATAATACGAACGGCAGTGAAGAGGCACATACGGGACGGTCATTCTTTTCTCCCTTACTACTTAACATATGTATAGTATATTGAAGAAAAAGAAACAAGTCCCCCTGGACGGTTCCAAGCGTTGAACCACTCGCAGAATCATTATTTTCGCAATTATCTCAATTGTTCTACTGCATTTCGTGTAAACGGTGAATAAAGGCGGCGAACGCGGAATTCTGTTTCTTAAGCTCTTTCGAGCCGCGGGTGATTTTGCAGAGGCTCAACCGTAATTTGCCGGCGATCTTCCGCTGACTCATTCCCGAGTCAATAAGTTTTACCAAGGCCCACCTCGATCCTATCTCATCAAGCTCGCTAGGTGTTAAGAGACTTTCAAGGAAGCGTCTGATGAGCTTCTCATCATCGATATGGGCTAAAACTCGGGACATCTCTTCGATGGATCGTCTTTCGATTTTAATCTTTTCTTCGTTCATAGGCCTCATACAAAACAGGGATATGCGGCACTTTCAAAATTACAATTCTTATAATATGAAGAGCCACTCATGCTATTTTTTATTCAGCAGTTTAAGCATGTATATCTCGATATATCGTTTAAAATAGTCCTTCCTCTTTATTTGATTGAATGCTTTGTTCTGGGAAAGTCTATCGGCCATGCTTCTGATTCGTGCCGCGTCCGGAGGTTTAACACGGAAACCCTTCCGCAGTCCTCTCAAAAAATCTCTAATCATAGCGTTAACGTCTTCGATAAGATTATTCCGCGCCTTCGGGTCGAAAAGCGGATTCCACCGCTCCATCAATTCTTGAAGGCAGCCGTCAATCGTTTTTCCTTCTTCAACAAACTCTTCGGTCAGTTCCGCTATCTGTTTCCTATATTCTACTAATTGTGCTTTTTCCGTCGTCTTTCCCGAAGCCCCTTTTGCCGTACCGTTATTCGGACTCCTCACTCCTCCCGGGGGAAAACTCTTTTCATTCTGAAGGACCTTTGATACGGGATGACCGGTCATTGCGGAACCTTTAGAAAACCTCTTGCGTTTCGCCTTATTGCCCATGAACATCCGCTTGAAAAGGATTACAATTGAGCTTAAAACAGGTATCGTCTGCCAAAAAGGAAGATGTGTTTTCGCGTTATTTAACAGCTCTTCCCGGTCCAGACCGAGTATTCGCGTAAGCGGGCGCAGATCATTTTTCGTTGTATCGAAATAGGTCGAAATCTCCTCTCGCACTCTGTCGGTAACGGCGCTGTCTTCGCCGGCAAGATAAAGAAGGTCGAAACGGAGAAGCGTAAGGATAAGCGGTTCTTTCGATTTAACCCGTTTAACAACATCATCATAGAAGGCGTCGTCGTTAAACATAACATTCGTCTTCTTAAACTGCCGTAGTGTATTGATCCATTCATCGATATACTCTTTACGAAGAGCACTTGAAACATTTCCCACCTTCGAAAGTATCAAGGGGAGTACTCTGTCACGAAAGATGTAGTAATCATGTTTGTCTAAGCTCCGTGCTCTAATAATTTCAGGAAGAGTATCATTTTCCTTCGGTTTGGTCTTTTTATCAAGATAACTATGAAGCTGATTTCTATTGTATTTTTTTAAAAGCGGGACACCTTTTTCATCTTTAAACGACGCAATATCGGCGAGGGTGAATACGTACGGCGCGCTTTTTAAGCGATGGTCCAGCTTCTTAAAGGCCTGTTGCACCGATTTTTGCTTCTGAACGATCCCCTTGAAATACGAATTATAATAACCGATTAAGTAGGCGGCCTGACAAAAACTATGCTCATCCGGCAGTTTATTAGTCTTCGGCTTATACTCCTGTATTATAAGGTTAGCAAGTGTTGTCCAGAAACGAAAAGAGAAATCGGACGGATTTTGAATGGTATCGATCGATTTTGAATGCTGCATAATCAGATCATCGATCATTTCTTTAATAACAGGCTGTTTCTGCCCGAAGACCGCAAGCAGTTTATTGATCACATAGTTGACATTCTTTTTGTTTGTTATATACCGTTTCAGTTTGGCGAGTGCCAGGGACAAAAGGTCATTCAGCAGTATTGCGGAGGTCATGACAACATCGCGTATACCTTCCGGAAAATCGAGTCGAATGATTACCGGTTTCGACAACTGTTCATATCCCAGCCATTTTGTGAAATCATTTTTTACATCGACAGGAGTAACCAATTCACCCGGAATTGTTACTCCGATATTTGACTGGTCCGGAAACGGTACTTCCGGACGGTCGCGTATTTTCTTATACTCCTCCTCAATTACCTCTCTAAAATATTCCGGAAAATTGATGGAACTGATTTTGCCCTCTTCGAATTCTAAAACGCATCTACCTTCACTTGCTAAAATCTCTAAATCCGAAGCCAAAACAGCCGAGGGACTTTCCTTGAATATTTTCAACGCGTCGTTTTTGTCCTCAAACTTCGATATGTATTTTTTCGCAAAGGCAACGAAGTGTACGAAATCTATCTCTGCTGCAGCCGTTTTCTTTGTGTAGTATTTGAGCATTTTTTGTGTTTCGCCGGTTGAAGACATATCTATTCTAGTATGATACGAGTAATAATTGACATGTCAAGCTTTTTCGGACCAAGGGATTCGAAATGTGAAGAAAACTTCAGGTAAAGGTAGAGTAGTCACTGTCGTCAAAAGAAGTTCATCCGTTTTCCCATTCGCTTATGCCACTCATCGACGGCATGGGTAAAACCGGAACAGTTGTTTCCCGGAACGCCGGGGAACTCCCTTTGCAGCTCACACGCGGCGTTCGAGACAACCAATTTTGTTCCCGCCCAACGGAGCATATCTACATCATTGTAGTCGTTGCCGATTGCAACGACGTGTTCGCTGGGAACGGAGTGAATACCTGCTATATAAGCACCGGCATGGGCTTTCGAAACACGATTTGAATAGATTTCTATCCAAAGGCTTCTTTTATCCAGCGGAGATGTGGCACGAATAATTTTTACATCCCGCAAGTTTCGTTTCAGGTCGTGATACCTGTCGAGGGCGGTTGTTCCCGGTTCAATTATTAAAAACTGGCAAGCTTTTTGCAAAGGGGCCTTTCCATCATCTCCTTCCTTACCAAAGTCCTTATAGTGCTCGATCCGTCTGAAAAAATCAGGATTATCTTTCGTGCCCTTGTAGTAGAAAAAGTGATGATTATCCGGAATTGGTTCATGTATCATAAAATCATAACCGTTCTTCCGCAAGAATCGGAACACCGCAGAGATTTTCCTCGCCCCCAGATGGTACCTTTCAATGATTCTTTTCGTCTTCCATTCGACGATTCCCGCACCCGTCGAAAAGACTAAATAGTCGATTGGAAAGGTATCGGGCAGGACTTTACTCACGGAATAGAGATTTCTTCCCGTAGCAACAACCCGTAACACAGACTGCTCCCCAAAGCGGAGAAGTGTCCTGTAATCATCCTCACTGACGGTTTTATCGTCCCTAAGGAGAGTCCCGTCTAAATCGGTTATTATCATCAGCCTCTTGCACCTAGCTCATTGAAAAATGTGAATAAGCTCTCCATCCCCGGAATTCCAGATTCGCACCGTCCCGTCGTCGCTTCCGGTGGAGAGGACCGAACCGTCGGGAGAAAAGGAGAGTGACTCTATATAGTCTGTATGACCTTCCAGCGTACGAATCAAGGTTCCGTCGTACGGATTCCATAAACGCACCGTCCCGTCATCACCCGCGGAGGCGAGAATAGACCCGTCCGGACTAAAAACGACGGAACGAACATAATCGGTATGTCCCTCCAAGGTGCGGACCGGGTATCCGGTATCCACTTGCCATATTTTCACAGTAGTGTCATCACTCCCGGAGGCCAATAAGGTCCCGTCGGGGGAAAACTGAATAGATCGAACGAAGTCTTCATGAGCATTGAGAACATAGAGCAGTTCGCCCGTATCGAGACGCCACACTTTGATAATATGAGCGCTATCACCCGCCGCAATATATCGCCCCTCCGGATCGATGTCCACGCAAAGAACCTGAATTGATTCTACGAAACCGTATTCATCGTAGTTGGTTAACGATGCTAATAGTTGACCGGTATGAAGGTCCCGGATGTTTACCGAACCGGCCCCGGAGCAGGTCAAAAAACGGGCCCCGTCGGGACTAACGTCGACCGATACCACCTGATCGTTCAGTTGATCGATCGTCAATATCAGGCTTCCGTTTTCCGCGTTCCAGACTTTGGCCGTTTCATCGGCACTACCGGAGACGAAAAACCGTCCGTCCGGAGAAAAGGCGACGGATATGACGGCGTCTTCATGCTCTTCTACACTGAAAAGGAGTCTGCCTGTGGAAAGTTCCCACAATTTAATGTTTTGGTCCGCTCCCGAAGATATGACCTTTTTTCCATCAGGACTAAATTGTACCGAGAGGACCGCGTCGGTATGGCCGTGAAAGCTTCTAAAGAGTTCTCCGGAACCTATATTCCATATTTTAATCGATTTGTCCCTACTGCAACTTGCCACATACTGCCCATCAGGACTAAAGGTGACCCAAATGACGGCATCTTCGTGTCCGGTGAACGTTTTTATATTCGTTCCGCTTTCCAGGTCCCATAATTTCACGACTGAATCCGCTCCTCCGGAAGCGATGATTCGACCGTTCGGATGAAAAGCGACAGTCCAAACATAATCGGTATGGCCGAAATAGGTGTTGAGGTGCTCACCGCTTGCGGCATCCCACAATTTAACGGTTTGATCATCACTGCCCGAAACGACATAGCGGCCGTCCGGACTATAACCAACACCCCACACAAAATCATCATGACCCTCGATAGAGGAGAGTTTCTCTCCTGTAAAACTGTCCCATATTGAAATGAGTCCCTCCTCGGAGCCGGTAACAAGACGATTCCCGTCAGGGCTGAACGCGGCGGAGAGGACCACTTGATTATAGACTTTATCGGTCCCCTCCTCTTCCTCGGCATCCGACTTGCCTAGAGTCGCTATATTACTCTGTTGCCGGACATCCCACACTCTTATCGTTGCATCGTCACTGCCCGATACAATGAAAAGACCGTCCGGGGAATAAGAAACCGCATTGATATAATCTTTATGCCCTTCGAGTTGGGCCGACAGGGAGCCGTCGGAAACATTCCATATCTTGATGACAAGATCATCTCCGGCAGAAACTAACGATTCACCCGCGGGATCAAAATCGATCGAACGGATATAGTCGGAATGTCCCTCTATCGTTCTTACTTGAGTTCCTTCTTCAGGGTCCCAAAGTATAATTTTCTGATCGTCGCTGCAGCTGGCGAGAAGATTTCCGTTCCGATTATAGACAACATCTCGTACATAATCCGAATGACTCTTTAAAGTATTGAGGAGCAATCCGGTTGCGACTTCCCAAATCTTAACGGTTTGATCGTCGCCCGCGGAGGAGATATATGAACCATCAGGACTGAAATCGATCGAACGGACATAATCGTCATGACCGCCGAAGGTCCTCACAAGGTCGTAATCTTCCACACTCCACAGTTTAATTGTGAAATCGTCCCCCGCCGAAGCTATATAGCTCCCTTCCGGGCTGAATATTACGGAACGTACATAATCTTCATGTCCTTCAAAGAGGGCCACCTGGTCCCCTGTCGAGATATCCCACAGGATAACGGTCTGATCGTCACTACCTGAAGCCACCATAGTACCGTCCGGACTAAATGCTACGGCACGAACGTAATCCGTGTGGCCGGAAAAACGTTGTATCGGTTTGAGGGTCTCCCGGTCCCAAAGGATGATCGTGCCGTCGGAGCCGGCTGAAACGAAACTATCGCCGTCCGGACTGAATATTACATCGTTTACCGCCTCGTTATGTCCTTGCTGAGCAAATCCATCCGAACAAAACAGAACGAGACCGAAAATAACGAAAAAAAGAAGTCTGCACGTTCTATTCATAGAAAACTCCCCATTACGATTTTCCTTTATCTCCGAAAGAAAGTCAATTCTTCCTTTTTCCCGGTGCGGGGAAAACGCGTTTGGTCTGTTCCAGGTGCGGTCCGAATTCCCGCCTCTTCCCTTTGACAATACTCCTATTCATTTGTAATATAGTATCCTTACTATGTTTAAAAGCTTGCCGAAGTACATCAACCTGAGAACAAAGGAACAGACAAAATATGAGTCACAATTATATAATCATCGATAGTTCACAATGCAAAGGTTGCAGACTGTGCGTCGAAGCATGTCCTCATAAATGCATCGTCATGGGTTCCGACATAAACGAAATGGGTTTTCAATATGCCCGTTTTGAAGGTGAAGGATGCACCGCCTGCGGATTCTGCTATTACTCTTGTCCGGAGCTTGGTGCAATAACGGTCTATAAAAACGAAAAACGGGGACCTTCAGAATGAAAAAACAATTGATAAAGGGAAATGAAGCGGTCGTTTACGGCGCGCTGCTAGGCGGCGCGACACATTTTTTCGGTTATCCTATTACACCGGCCAGTGAAATAGCCCACGCGGCGGCACTCCATTTTACCGAAACCGGGCGAATTTTTCTTCAAGCCGAAGACGAGGTGAATGCAATCAATATGGCCTACGGGGCCTCCGCGGCAGGTTCACGGGTGATGACGGCCACCTCCGGTCCCGGTCTTTCCCTTATGGCGGAAGGAATATCCTATATAGCTGCCTGCGAGCTGCCTTGCGTTATCGTGGATGTTCAGCGGGCGGGTCCGGGTCTAGGAAACATCTGGCCGGAACAGAGCGATTACAACGCGGTCACGAAGGGTGGAGGCCACGGTAACTATAAAAACATCGTTTTAGCTCCTAACTCCGCGCAAGAGATGTGCGATTTTACCTATACGGCGTTTGACCTCGCCGACCGGTATAGAATTCCTGTCATCATCCTTTCCGATGCCTTTATCGGACAGATGATGGAGCCTGTAGCTCTCCCTGAGACGATCAAGCATGGCATCCACAAGGATTGGGCCCTCTATGGCGACAAAAACAGCAGACACAATCTTATCACCTCCATACTCATGAACACGCATTTGTTAAGCGACCATAATTGGCATCTACAAAAGAAATACTCACAAATAGAAGAAGAGTTCTACGATGTAGAAGAGATAAGGACGGAGGACGCTGATATTCTCTTTGTTGCATATGGAATTAGTTCGAGAGTCTGTCTGACGGCCCTTCAGGAACTGCGGGACCAAGAGACAAAAATCGGACTTCTTCGGCTGAAGACCCTCTTTCCCTTTCCTTTTAAAAGACTACGGGAATTAAGCGAACAGGTCAAAAAAATCATTGTGGTAGAATTGAGCAATGAACAAATGACTCAAGATGTTAAACTCGCGGCAGAGAATTGTGTTCCGGTGATTACTTATAGCTGGCTGGGAGGACTCGTTCCTTCCACAGAACAGATTCTGGAACGAATAATGAAGGATTTATAGAGGACCCTATATGATAAAGCACAAAAAACCCAACGCCTTTTTCGAAACGTTTAACCGGAAAGCAACCGACCGGCAGGTGACCCATTACTGCCCCGGATGCGGCCACGGTACCACGCATAAATTGATCGCGGAACTGATCGATGAACTGGAACTGCAGGACAGAGTAATCTTCATTTCTCCCGTAGGATGCAGTGTTTTCGCCTACTACTATTTTGACGTGGGAAACATTGAAGCCGCGCATGGGAGAGCGCCCTCGGTTGGGACCGGAATCAGAAGAAGTTTAGACAATGCTATCGTCATTTCCTACCAGGGTGACGGCGATTTAGCGGGAATAGGAATGGGCAGCATCGTTCACGCGGCCAACCGCGGAGAAAACATGACGGTTTTCTTCGTCAATAACGCTATCTACGGCATGACCGGCGGTCAAATGGCACCAACGACACTCATCGGACAGAAAACCCTAACCTCTCCCTTAGGCAGAGCGTCTCAACGTGAAGGAAATCCTATAGGAATGTGCGAAGTCATCGACTCTTTAAAACTCCCCGTCTATATCGAAAGGGTCTCGCTGGCGACTCCCGCGAAAATCATGCGGGCACGGAGGGCCTTTAAAAAGGCTTTAATAAATCAAAAGGAGAAAAAAGGGTTTTCTTTCGTAGAGGTGCTCTCTCCCTGTCCTGTAAACTGGAAAATGACCCCCATAGAGGCAAAACAGTGGGTGGCTGAGAAATTAGAGCCGACATTCCCCGTGAAGAAGTTTCGTGACATCGGAAATAAGATCGATACCGAAAATAAGATCCCGTTCATGGACGATGATGAACTTCGCGGCCGATTCTCCGTCACAAAAGAACTCGAAGTAACCTTGAGCAACAGAATAATTGAAACACAGATGATTAAAATAGCCGGTTTCGGCGGTCAAGGGGTCATGTCCGCCGGTGTCCTTATGGCTGACTGCGCCACCGTGGAAGGGCTCCATGCGACCTGGCTTCCTTCGTATGGTCCGGAGATGCGAGGGGGTACCGCAAACGCAAGTGTCATCGTTTCTTCCGAATCGATCGGTTCCCCGGTCGTCAATTTCCCAAACGTACTGATCGCAATGAACGGTCCGTCTCTTGAAACGTTTGAAGAAAAGGTGAAACCGGGAGGATTGATACTCGTAAACTCTTCAATTGTCAAAGAAAAGGTTACCAGAACCGATGTAACGACCATCTATGTCCCGGCCACAGGTCTCGCGAAAGAAGCGGGACTATTAGCTACGGCAAACGTTGTCATTTTAACCGTCTACCTTCTTCAATCCAAGGTGATTGATATCGAAACACTGAGGCAGGTCATTCCGCTTTCAATTAAAAAGACCAAGTTCTCCGGTGTCAATCTTCGGGCAATCGAGGCTGGAATCGAGTTTTATTCCTCTTCAGGACGCACTTCCTGAACCAACTCCTTCGTACCCTCGGAAATCCTGAACAGGAAAAGAGGACGGTCCGTAGGCACTCCATCCTCCATCGACCAGGTAAATTGTATGCCCTCAAACTGATCGACATTCCTGCAGTATTCGGCCAGTTTTTTTCTCTCCGTCAGCAGTTTTTCAGGATCGCCGGTAATACCCGTCTCCTCGATGGCCTCTTTGATCATATAAACGGCATCGTAATAATTGATCGCTAAACTCGGCGGTAACATTCCGTCGTGATCTTCCTGATAGGCCTCTTTGAACCGGGTCCATCGTTCCTTCTCCAGCCTCGGATTGGTATAGTTGTAGATCATACAGCCATTGAGGGAACTCCCTCCCGTTGTATAGAGGGCCGCGTCGTCCGCGCTGTTAAAAATGAGAATTTTTTCGCGCGCATCCCAACCCCGGTCTATCAGTTCTTTAACAATCTTCCCGCTCTTTTCAGGACCGCAGGCCACGATGATACCGTCCGGTTTTTGCGATAACGCGTTTACGACAAATGGACCGGCAATAACGGCATCGGTTGGTACTTCAATTCTTTTCAATGTCTTTTTTCCCGCTTTTTCCAGACCGATTTTATGGGCGTCGGCCATCCCG